>NZ_JANSIG010000119.1:0-6346 GCF_047461975.1 Synechococcus sp. R55.3
TCAGTTGGGCTCGGAGATGTGTTTAAGTGACAGGAGTAGGAGTGGGCGTGGGTGTCGGAGTGGGTGTGGGTGTGGGCGTCGGGCTGGGTGTTGGCGTCGGAGTAGGAGTGGGCGTGGGTGTCGGAGTTGGCGTTGGCGTCGGAGTAGGAGTGGGCGTGGGTGTCGGAGTTGGTGTTGGCGTCGGAGTAGGAGTGGGCGTGGGTGTCGGAGTTGGCGTTGGCGTCGGAGTAGGAGTGGGCGTGGGTTCCGGAGTCGGCGTGGGTGTGGGCTGCGGCTGCACAATGGCGAGGGCCTCTTCGGCTTTTAGCTCCCCCCGAACCAGCTTGGAGAGGGTATCTTGGCCGCCAGGGGTGTAGGTGATCTCGCGGGCGGCGCTGTTGAACACATTGCGGATGGGATCCCCTTTGCTGTCCACCAGTTCCAGCACCATCACATTGCGACCGGGCCTGAAGCCCTTCAGATAAAAAGACTCCCAGCGATCCAGCAGGCCGGATTGGCCGTTGAGGGTGTAGCGGATCCGCCAGTCCCGTGGCAAGTCACTCAACAGGCTCTCCCGCACTGGGGCATTGGCCAGCCAGAAATCCACCAAGATTGGCTCGGCCCCGTAGCTGCCTGTGGGGCGGTTGTAGGTGAGCAGGGGCAGTTGCGGCTGTGGTACGTACTCAGGGGTGGGAGCTAACACGTGAAAGCTGACCTGGGCATAGGCTTCAGAGTTTTTGAAGCTCTCGTGCCAGGGTTTGCCGGCAAACACCCGCAGAGTATGGGATCCCGGCTCCAAATCCTTGAAAACGAGGGGAGCATCGGCATCGTAATGGGCGATGTAGGGACGGTTGTCCAGCACCACGTGCAGATGAGGGCCGAGACCCAATTGCGGATCTTGGAAAAGCGGATACCCTTGCACCGCGAAGCGAACGGTTACCTGCCGCTCTGGCAACACCTCACCTGGCTTGGGGCTGAGGATCTGAACTTGCGGGCGACAATACTGCAAATGGGCATCCAGCTTGGCAATCTCCGGGGGAACCGGCACGCGCTCTAGCTGGGGAAGCTGTTCCTGCGGGGGTTTAGGCGGGGATCCCCCACAAGAGGCCAAAACGAGGGCGGTCAACAGACAGATCCACCATCTCAACAACCCCCACCTTCTCAACCTGGCATTTCCCGCGTGTTCTTGCATGAGCCTTACATCCCAACGCTCTCGGTATCCTGCCGAGCCGCAGACAAGCCATCCCCACATTACCAGCATGTGTCCTTTGGGGAAGATCCCTTCCCCCGCCCTAGAATGGGATCAACTGGCCTGGCTCAAGCCGGGTCGGAGACACTTTTGAGGTCATGTATGGCTCTGTTGGCGATAACGGCCCTGGCGGGTATGGATCTGGCCCAGTGGCAAGCTCTGCTCAACAATGTGGCGTTTGCCATTTGTTTGGGGGCCATGCTGTTTTACTGGGGCGGGGCAGCCTTTCCCCAGGTGCGGCTTCTAACCGAATTGGGCCTGGCGGGGATGATTGGGGCAAACTTGACGATGGCAGCCCTGTTGACGGCCCGCTGGATCGATGCGGGCTACTTCCCCCTGAGTAACCTGTACGAGTCTCTGTTTTTCCTGGCTTGGGGGATCACCGCTTTGCATTTGGTGGCCCTCTACTGGAGCCGCAGCCGCTGGGTGGGGGTCATGACCGCCCCAGTTGTAACCGGGATCGTAGCCTTTGCTGCCTTGGTGCTGCCGGAAGATATGCAGGTAGCCCAGCCCCTCGTGCCGGCTTTGCAATCCAACTGGCTGATGATGCATGTGACTGTGATGTTGCTGGCCTATGCGGCGCTGTTGGTGGGATCCCTTCTCTCCATCAGCTTTCTCATCGTCACCCGCGGTCAGGATGTCCATCTCAAGGGCAACTCCCTCGGCCTGCAATTTCGCCCTCCCCAACCCCAAACCCATCCCGAATGGGCGGAAGCCACCCTGCCTTCCCCGGCTTCAGAACTGGCCTACGCCGGCCTCCGCTCCCCCCGTCCTGCCCCCTCGTCGGCTGAACTCCCCCCCCAACCGGCCCCCGAAGGGATCCCCTGGCAACGGCTGAGCCTGGCAGAAATCTTGGACAACACCAGCTACCGGCTGATCGGGCTGGGGTTCCCCCTGCTCACCATCGGCATTATCGCCGGCGCCGTTTGGGCCAACGAAGCCTGGGGTACCTACTGGAGCTGGGATCCGAAAGAAACCTGGGCCTTGATTACCTGGTTGGTCTTTGCCGCCTATTTGCACGCCCGCATCACCAAAGGCTGGCAAGGCAGACGCCCCGCCCTCTTGGCCAGCTTAGGCTTTGGGGTGGTTTGGGTGTGTTATCTGGGGGTGAACTTTCTGGGCAAAGGCTTACACAGTTATGGCTGGTTTTTCTGAGGGAATTTTTCTCAAAAACCGGCCCGAGTTTATGGGTATTCTGGTGCTGGCAAGCCGTAGTGGATCCCTTCGAGGAGAAAAACGATGCGACTGTTCAACTACCTGATCTTGTTTTCAGCCCTCCTGGCCATTGCCCTCTTTGCCATGCAAAACGCCACCCCGGTCACGGTTACTTTTGCCCCCGGCGTCAGCGTTGAAAGCCCTCTGGTGATGGAACTTCTGGCATCTGCCGGGATTGGGGCCGCCCTCGCCTGGCTGTATAGCCTCTGGATGCGCGTACAGTTCAGCATCGAAGCCCGGGAAAAAAATCGGCAACTGCAGGAGAAGGAGGTCACCATCACCGAACTCAAGGAAATGGTGGTGGAGCTGGAAGCCAAAGTGAAGCAACTGCCTCCCAGCAAGCGTGCCGAACCCCAAGAGGACATCCAGGATGTGAAAGAAGTGGCCACCGAGGGATCCCCTGCCTAAAATCCCCAGGTTGACCCACAGGCCGTTGAGGTAGAATTGAACTTCTACTTGCCCCTCTCCCTAGCTCATACTTCCTATGCAGGTTATCCAAGAAAAACGCCCTGGCAGCCGGGTCGGTCTCAAAATCGTGGTAGAAGCCGACCGGGTGAAGCGCTCCTACGAAAAAACCTTGCGTCAACTGGAGCAGAATATCCAAATTCCGGGATTCCGCAAGGGCAAGGCCCCCCGCAACCTCGTTGTGCGGCAGGTGGGCCGCGAGCGCATCATGGCCAGTGCTGTGGATGACCTGATCAGCGAGGCCATTCAACAGGCTTTCAAGGAAGCTCGGCTCACTCCCATTAGCCGGTTCGAGCTGGATGATGAGGTGGGTCAGCTCTTGGCTCAGTTCAACCCCGAAGCAGACTTCAGCTTCTCAGGATATGTTGAGGTGTACCCCGAAGCCCGCGTTGGCCAATACAAAGGGCTGACCGTTACGGCAACCCGTGTTGACGTCAAGCCTGAGCAAATTGACCAGCTCATCGACCGATGGCGGGATCAGCGGGCCACCCTCTTGCCGGTAGAAGATCGGCCTGCTCAGTTGGGGGATGTGGTGGTGATCGATTTTGCAGCCCGCGATGCAGAAGGCAATCCCCTCGACGAGATGACCACCCAGGACTTCCAGCTGGAACTCAAGGAAGACAACTTCATCCCCGGTTTTGTGGCGGGCATCGTGGGCATGCAGCTCGACGAAACCAAGGAGATTGCAGCCACCTTCCCCGACGACTACTTCAGAAAAGAGTTGGCCGGGAAAACGGTTACCTTCACTGTCTGCCTGAGGGAGATCAAGGCCAAAGAGCTGCCCGAATTGGATGATGCCTTTGTGCAAGAGATCAGCAGCTTTCAAACGGTGGCCGAACTGCGGGAGCACTTGCAAAAGCGCCTTGAACAGGATGCCCTGAGACAATCCGAGGAGAACCTGGAAACCGCCATCCTCAACGCCATCTTGGAGACTACTGAGGTGGATTTGCCGGAAACCCTCATCGAACAAGAAACGACACAACTGCTGGCCCAGAGTCTCCAGGCCCTGCGGCAGGAAGGCATCAAGCCGGGGGAGCTCCGTAAGTTCTTGTCCGAGTTGCCTCCCGAAACCCTTAACCAGTTGAAAGAGCGCCACCGACCCGAAGCCATCGACCGGCTGCGGCGCACCTTGGCCCTGAGCGCCATCGTTCGGCAAGAGCAAATTGCCGTAGGTTCCACGGAGTTGGACGTGGAAGTGGAAGAAGTGATGGCGGCCTACGCCCAGCAAGGGCAGAGGCTGGATCGGGAACGAGTACGCCAAGCCGTCTATGAAGGCTTGCTGACCAACAAGGTGATGGCCTGGCTGAAGTCGCAAACTACGGTCAACTGGGTCGATAGCGAGGGGAATCCAACCCAGGCACCTACTTCTTTGGCAGGCTCAGAGGAGAGGGTTGAAGTGCCAGAGGCCGAGTTTAAGTTCGATGAGCCAGAAGCAGAGGTATCCGGGATCCCTGAGGCCGTTGAATCCTCCTCAGAGACGGCTACGGGGGCGGAAACGGATGGAGAAGCCGCAGTCGTGGAAGCCGAACCGGCCCCAGAAGAGGCTGTAGAAGTATCCCCTGCGGAAACCCTCTCAGATTCTGCGGCAGATTCAGAACCAAAGGCAACGATCCCGGTTGAGGAGAAGGCAGAAGAAACCACTGCAGAGACCCCAGCAGCAGAAAAGCCTAAGCCAAGCAAAAAGGGCAAAAAAGGCAAGTAAGAGTAGGCTGTGGTGGGGCGGTTTTCCGGATCCCGGCTGGGAACATTCCAAAGAAGGGGGGCGCGACAGTCACCCCTAGTGTTCTAAAATGCAAAAAGCGGATACCTAACACTGCCTACAGTGGCAGAGGGGAGCGTTTAGGGTTTATCCTATTCGCAACATCTGCAAGAGGGCAGGCTACCATGAAAGGATTTGCGCGCGCAATTGGGGCTTGGGGGATCCTCACCCTGATCGCGGGGATCTGGCCCGGCAGTACTGCGGCTGTGCCCGTCGTGCCCTCGGATCCTGCAGGTTCGGGGATCCCGGCAGCTCCTTCGCTTCCCCCTGAGCTGGTCGGGCTGGATCTCCGCCATCTGGTGGGATTGTTCATCAACGAGTCCTTGGGTGCAGGCAACCAAGCTGCCGCAGTCAGTTACAACGACCTCTACACCCGCCTGTTGGCCCGAAGCTACGGGGATCCCCGCCCCCCCATTGAGGTGGAGTACGAGTTCATTCAAGAGATCCTGCGGGAGTATGGGGATCCCGCCGATCGTTTCTGGGATCCGCAAGCTTTTAAGGACTTGCTCAACCGTCCTCGTCCTCCCGTACAAGCCCGCGGGATCGGCCCGCGCCAGGTTTACTTGGCTGTGCCGGATCTCACCCCGGCCACAGCTCAGCAAATCCGCCAAACCCTCTACACCCAAGACTACAGCCAGGGCATTGTCCTCGACCTGCGCGGCTCGGTGGGCTACGACCCCCAAGTGGTAGCAGATGTGGCGCGCCTGTTTTTGCCCCGCTCCGTCCAGCCGCTGCTGATTACCGAAGACCGATTCGGGCAGCCCACCCTCTGGAACAGCGAAAATCTGCCCATTGCCGCCGGGATCCCGTTGGCCGTTCTCGTGGATGGTAACACCCGCCAGGGGGCCACCCTCTTGGCTGCCCAGTTGGGATCCAGCGGTAGCACCCTTATCTTGGGACAGCCCACCCAAGGCAGCGAGCGACAAACCCGCTTCTTTGCTCTCCCCTCCGGCGCGGCGGTGGAACTGGCCGTGGCCACCTGGAAGACAGGAGATGGTCGCTCTTTGGAGCGAGGTTTAGTGCCTTTGCAGACGGTGGAAGGAGATGACAATGCTTGGCTGAATGCCGGCCTGCAAGCGCTGGCCTTGCCCCCACGGCGACCCACCCTGCCCCCACGGCCTACCGTGCTGGTGCAAGAGGGCCGAGTTGGCCGCTTTGAGCTGGGCATGGATACCCGCAACGTCGATACCCACCTGCTGGGCAATGTCGATCAGATCCCAGCAGCCTCCGGAGCTAATGTGTTTCAGCCCAACAGCGACCTGAAGATCTTTTACCTGCAGGACTACATCCTCTTCACCTACCGTCATCCGGGCATTGTGGATAGCTTTTTCGCCAACCGCATCTACACAACCCACCCGGAAGCCATGACCGGTGAAGGGATCCGCATTGGTTCCACCTACTCAGAAGTGATCGCCGTTTACGGTGGGCCCGGCGAGAACGGCTACAACGAGGTGGTGCCCTATCCCAAGGGGAGCCGAGAGTATCTGCGCGACGACCGCTACTACGTCAACTACGATGCTCTGGGCCTGGCCTTTGCCTTTGAGGTGGGATCCAACCAGGTCACGGCCATTGGCCTGTTCAAGCCGGGGAGCTGAAGACGAAGGTAAACTACCCCCGCCTAAAGGCGGGAGCTTTCAGTAGCCCTAGAGTCGGCAAGCCAACCCTGGACCTCTAGGCTG
>NZ_JANSIG010000120.1:0-6292 GCF_047461975.1 Synechococcus sp. R55.3
GACTGGGCGGACTTGAACCGCCGACCTAGCGCTTAGGAGGCGCTTGCTCTATCCATCTGAGCTACAGCCCCTTGTCGGACATCCTACCGATCTTAGCCCCCATCCCAGATTACAGCCCTTTTGCAGATGAAGTGGTGCTCAGCCAATTCTTAACGCGCTCCGACTGGGGTTGGTGTTATTCTGAGAGCGCCTTTGAGGGAGGGCGGAGCTTTGTCTGGCGATTTGCTGATCCGAAATGCTGAGCTGCTGGTGCCGGAAGGGGATCCCTGGCGGGGAGATGTGCTGGTGCGGGAGGGGCGCATTGCCCAAATCGGCCCAAACCTCTCGCCAGAAGGGGTGGCAAGGATCATTGACGCTGAGGGCCATACCCTGATGCCGGGGGTTATCGATCCCCAAGTTCACTTTCGCGAGCCTGGCCGCGAGCACAAAGAAGACCTGCAGACGGGATCCTGGGCCTGTGCCCGGGGCGGGGTGACCAGCTTTTTGGAGATGCCCAACACCGACCCCCTGACGATTGACCAAGCGACGCTGGATGACAAGCTGGCCCGTGCGGCCAGCAAGTGTGTAGTCAATTACGGCTTTTTTATCGGGGCCACTGCCGATAACCTAAAAGAGCTGCAAACGGTGCAGGGAGCCTGTGGCATCAAAATCTTCATGGGATCCATGCATGGCCCCCTCTTGGTGGATGATCAGGCGGCGCTAGAACGGATTTTCGGGGAAACGGATCCCAACTTTTTAATTGCCGTCCATGCCGAAGATTTGTCTCGCATCACAGCTCGTAAGGCCCTGTTTGCCGGACGCACAGACGTAGCTGTTCACTCGCAAATTCAGGACGAGGAATCGGCCCTGATCGCCTCACGGCGGGCTTTGGACTTGGCCACCCGCTACCGCCATCGCCTACACATTTTGCACCTTTCCACCGGTCTAGAGGTCGAGCTGCTGCGCCAGCACAAGCCAGCTTGGGTGACGGCAGAGGTGACCCCCCAACACCTACTGCTCAGCACCGCCGATTACGCTCGTCTGGGATCCCTGGCCCAGATGAACCCCCCCCTGCGGGATCCCGCTAACCTGGCTCAACTGTGGCAGGGGCTGCACGACGGGATCCTGGATTGCATTGCCACCGACCATGCCCCTCATACTTTGGAAGAAAAGGCTCAGCCCTATCCCCACTCCCCTTCCGGTATGCCCGGCGTGGAAGCCGCTTTGCCTCTGATGTTGACGGCAGCCCAGCAGGGGCGTTGTACGCTGGCGCAGGTGGTGCGGTGGATGTGTGAGGCGCCGGCCCGCCTCTACGGGATCCCTAACAAAGGACGACTGCAAGTGGGCTACGATGCTGACTTGGTGTTGGTGGATCGCCATACCCCCAAGCCGGTGCGGCGAGAAGAACTGTTGACCAAATGCCGCTGGAGCCCCTTTGAAGGGTGGGAGCTGGTAGGCTGGCCCCTAGTCACGATCGTGGGCGGACAGATTGCCTTTCAAAATGGCCGTGTGGATCCCTCGGTGCGGGGAAAGGCCCTGCAATTTCAGCGCTAGCCAGGGATCCCTGGCGTTCTATCTATTCCATCTAAAAGTCATCATCCATACCCTGGCAAACTGTTGGCCAAGATTGGGATCCCGAGATCTGTCTCCTTTCTAGGCTCTAGCGTTCCGCATCACCGAGGGGAGCGGGCTCCATCACCAGAGGCGCTGCGGTTCTATTCACCTTGCAGGGCAGAATGCGGTTTAGAAAGCCGAGGATCCCCCAAACCCAACTGACGGTGATCACCCAAAAGATCCACAGCCCGCTTGCCCACGGTTGCGGCAAGTCCAAGGCCATCCCCCCAATCATCGGGCCAAGGGCAAACCCCGCCGACCAACAAAGAGAGTTGACCGACAGATACACTCCCCGCAAGTGATCCGGTGCCAAATCCGCCACCAAAGCAGAGGCAGAGGGGTTGTAGCTCACCAACGCCAAAGAGAGCACCGCCAGCGCCAAGACTGCCACCACCGACCCCAATCCCGCCGCCAGACCGCTAAGCCAAACCAAGAGAAATCCTACCCCCCACATCAGGGCGGATCCCTGCAACCCTTGAATGCGCGTCCGGCGATTCAGCCAACGGGCCACCGGCATCTGCAGCAGAGCAACCAAGGCCCCATGTAAGGCAAACAAAATGCCGATTTGCACCTCTGGGATCCCTACCCCATTGCGGAAGTAGAGGGGCATGCTGCTGCTGAGCTGAGCGACATAGGTGGTGAACAGGATATTCGACAGGCCAAACACCAAGAGGGAGCGATCCCTGAGAGCGGTTTTCCAACCTGCCAACACCGGCTCTGCTGCCGGACAAGTCGCCCGAGTTTCCCGGATAAAAAACCAAAGCACCGCCAGAAAGATCAGAAAAGTGACACCATCGATCACAAACAAGAGCCGATAGGCCCCCGTCAGAGCCACCAGCGTGCTGGCCATAGCCACCCCAAGGCTGAGGCCCAAGTTGTCCCCCAGACGGTTGAGGGCGTAGGCTTCGTTGCGCTGCTCGCGGGTGGTTAGATCCGCTACAATCGCTTCTGCAGGCGGCCAGTACAACCCCTGCCCCAAACCTGCAGCCACATTGGCCAGAGCAAAACTCCAGAAGTTATGGGAGAGCGCAAACCCAAACGACCCCAAGCTGGAAATGGCCAGGGAGAGGATCAAAGTGGAGCGGCGCCCCCAAGCTCCATCGGCCATCGAGCCGCCCAGGATGCGGCCAAACACCCCGGCAAAAGCCATAATGCCCAGCCCCAAGCCCACTTGGGTGGCGGTCAGCCCTACCTGATTGACAAAAAAGAGGGTGGCATAAAACAGGGTAAAGCCGGTTCCGGTTTGGGAAAGCAGCCGACCGACAAAGATTAGCCAAACCTGAAAACTGAGCTTCGGCCACCAAGAAGGGATCCGCATGTTGGGTGCAGTGGGGGAGGGCCTACCTAGCCTACGGGATCCCGTTCACCGACGCCAGGGCAAGAACCCTGCTCCGACTCTGACAGGTAAGCTGAAAATCTGCCAAGCCAAGCCTGATGTTCGTTACCGGAAGGCTCTTCACCCAGCGAACCAGCAGACAGGGCAACCCATTCCCCCAACTCCAGATATTCGCTCAACAGCCGCGCCAACTTATAAACTCGATAATCGAGCTGCACCAAGCTACTTTTCATCTGCCCCAAAACACCCAGTCCTCTTCTAAGCCGACTCAACGCTTTTCCCAAAACTTGCTGAGCAGGAAGCCAGTCCCTGCCTCGCCACAGCCGAGCCGTAGCTCCCTTTTGCCCACAACAGGGTGCCTGTAGCTCAGCCGCAGACCTGGACAAGGCTGGAAAAAGCTGTGCCTTACAGTCCTAACATTAACAATCGTAAAACAATTGCAAATAAAAAGTCATCCACCTGCTTGCCTTGCAGGAGCCAACCCAAGCGCTAGACCAAGAGAGCCGCGGTTTTTTTCAAGTCAGCACGGGTGCCTTTGAGGAATAGGGATCCATCCGACAAGCGCTAACCGGCTGCTGGTTGCTTCTAGCTGACGGCCACGGGCGACTTAGCCGCAGCAGCAGCGCGATTTTCCTCTTCCTCAGGAGGGACAACGGCAAACTCGATGTGATTGAGCAGGGTGGTCACGAAGGCGAAGAGCAGGAAAGGCAGGGAGATCACCAAAATCAGAGCAATGGTGAGAAAAGCGTAGAGGGGGCTATTCATCAGGGAGAGGGCAGCGGCCAAGCTGGCAAAGATGACAATCAGCCAAACGATGATCTGGCCGTAGATATCTCCAAAGGAGAGGGTGCAGGTGAAGCGGTAGCGGGTGTGAGTGTTCATGGCAGTTCCTCTGGATAGCCTGGATGGTTTGATCCTAAGGGCAGATCAAGCCTCAGCCTGAGAAATATGTCGAGATTTTAGACGAGAGACGAGAAGATGCCTCTCTTTGCTAAGAAATATCTCAAGAATCGGCTGAGAAAGAGGGGATCCCCTGTCTGGAAAGGGGCAGGATGCTACCCTCGAGATTGGGAACCGTCTCTTGCAGGCAGCAGCCATGTGTATTTGTATTCACTGCTACTACGTAGACCGCTGTACCACCTACCACGCCGTGGAAGCGCAGCATCAGCAGCCTCATCTCACGTTGACGCCGGATTTTGAGCCGCAAGGCCCCCAGATCAATGTCAATATCCGCAACGGTGGCACCGAGATGGAATGGGATGTGGTGGGCTGCCAGAGCTTTCGCGAGGAACGGAACAAGTGGGCGCGGCTCCGTCCCTACGAGGTGGTTCCCACGTGAGATCCTAAAACGGCCTGGATTTTACAGAAAGTTTCTTGCCCGGCCAGGTTAGAACTCTTTGGTTCGGTTCTCCCAGCCTGGGAGGGTTTATCTGGGCGGGGGATGTTTTTGGCGAGTTTCGAGAGATTAGATTCGAGAGATTAGAAGACTATGGTGCTGGCCTCAAGCCCTACAGCGCTGCCAGTGGATGCCCGTCAACAGGTGAGCCAATTCATGCAGCGCCTACAAGATGACATCTGTGCCCGTCTGGAGGCCCTGGACGGAAAAGCCAAGTTTCGGGAAGACCGTTGGGAACGCCCTGGAGGAGGGGGCGGGCGCTCGCGGGTCATTCAGCAGGGAGACGTGTTTGAGCAGGGGGGAGTCAATTTTTCCGAGGTGTTCGGATCCCATCTGCCCCCTTCGATTCTGAAACAGCGTCCAGAAGCGGCAGGGCATCCTTTCTACGCCACAGGCACCTCTATGGTGTTGCATCCTCGCAACCCCTATGTGCCGACGGTACACCTGAACTATCGCTATTTTGAGGCGGGGCCGGTTTGGTGGTTTGGGGGCGGGATGGATCTCACCCCCTATTACCTGTTTGAGGAGGATGCGGCCCATTTTCACCGCACCCTCAAGGCAGCCTGTGACCGCTTGGATCCCGTCTACTACCCAGTTTTCAAGATCTGGTGCGATCGCTACTTTTTCCTACCTCATCGCGGCGAGGCGCGCGGCGTTGGCGGCATTTTCTTCGACTATCAGGATGAACGCCCTGGGCTGCTCTATCGGCCTGAAGGCCAGGCGGAAGGGGATCCCGAACAACTGGCTTCTGAGCCACCATCGTTACAGGTGCGGGTGGGATCCCGCAGTTGGGAACATCTTTTCCAGTTGGTGCAAGCCTGTGGCGAAGCCTTCTTGCCGGCCTATGTGCCGATTGTGGAGCGGCGGCAGGGGATGGAATGGGGAGAGCGAGAACGGCAATTCCAGCTCTATCGTCGCGGGCGTTACGTGGAGTTTAACCTGGTCTACGACCGGGGCACGATCTTCGGGCTACAGACCCAAGGCCGCACCGAATCGATCTTGATGTCTTTGCCCCCCTTGGTGCGCTGGGAATATGGCTACGAGCCGCAACCGGACACGTGGGAAGCCAAGCTCCATCAGGTGCTTCGCCAGCCCCAGGATTGGGCGTAGGCCGGCCATACCTTGTCTCCGCCTTTGAGGATCCGCTGCGTGCCTTCTTCTTTGCCCCTCACCTACCGCTTTCAGCCGCCTCGACAGGTCGGCTTGGGATCCGCACCTGTGTTGGTGATGCTGCACGGGATCGGCAGCCACGAGGGGGATTTGTTCCAGTTGGCCCCCTATCTGGATCCCCGGTTGGCGGTGATTAGCTTGAGAGCCCCTATTCCTTGGAGTGTGGGCGGGAGTGTGGGCGGGTTTGCCTGGTTTGAAATGGCCTGGACGCCAGAAGGGCTGGTGGGGGATCCCCAGCAAGCGCGCAATAGCCTCAAGCTCCTGAGCCGCTTTCTGGAACAGGCGCTGCCCAATGGGATCCCGGATATTGCCTTGGATCCCAGGCAGGTGTATTTGCTGGGGTTTAGCCAGGGGGCGATCATGAGCCTGTACTTGGCTCTGACCCAGCCGGAGAAGCTGGCGGGGGTGGTGGCAATGAGTGGGCGCCTATCTCCAGAGATCCTGGCCGAGGCGGTGGAGCCGGAGCGGATGAAACACCTGGCCATCCTGGTGGTTCATGGCACTGCTGATGCTGTTTTGCCGATTGCTTTTGGCCGCCAGATCAGGGATTATTTTGCCCCGCTGCCACTGAACTTTACCTATCGCGAGTACGAGATGGGCCATGAAGTTTCCCCGGAGAGCCTGCGGGATATTCAGGTGTGGTTGCAAAACCTGTTGGATAGGAGAGATTCGGAAGTGAAAACGTAAACTACCCGACTCCGACCGCTAAAGCGGTACGGAGCGGGCTTTCGGTAGCCCTGCAGTTGGCAAGCCAACCACGAACCTCTAGGCTGGTTTACAGCAGCCCCCAAAAGCGC
>NZ_JANSIG010000121.1:0-6053 GCF_047461975.1 Synechococcus sp. R55.3
GGGATCCACCTCGGGCAACAAGCGCCAATTCCACCTGATTTTCTTGGGGCTGCCCCAGTTGCACCTCCACATCTCGGCCAAAGAAGCCTTGCATTTTTTTCTGGTAGCTTTCCTGCCATTGTTGGAAGGGAACCTTGGGGGAATCGAACAGAAGCACCAAGGTATACCGGCCATCTCGCAGCTCTTCTCTGTACCCTCTCACCTTGGGCAGATCTGCTTCCAGAGGGCCGCGCAGACCCAGAAACTCCAGGGCATCTTCCAGGTGGGCATTAGCCCCGTAGCTATATTTGGTGATATCGGCGCGGACTTGCTTTTGAATTTCCGTGGCCTGCTGGGCGCGGGCTTGGATCACCTCGAGAGAAGGGGCGGCCAGGGCAGGTACCGGCTTGAGTTCCACTACCTTCATGGTTATCCCTCCCAACAGCAAGGGGATCCCGGCAAACAGGCCGATGAGATTGAGGGTGGGATCGTTGTAGTGGGCAAAGCCCCAAGCCGTGGCGGCAACGCCGGCCAACAAAACGAGGGTACTGACGGGGAAGGGCAGTTTTTCAAACATACAGGAGAGGAAGAAAGGCCACCTGAAAACCCAGGCTAGCAGGAAAAGCGCCAGCGGTGGACTTAGCCTCCATTGGGATGGATAATCACAAAATGCCCACCTGGTGTGTTGAGGAGTGGTCTGTGGTTCTGTCCAATCTGTCCAAAACCTCTCGTTGCTTGCGCTCGCTGGATCGCAAAGCCCAAGAGCGAGCACCTCTGTTTGAGGCCATCCGCCACTATTGCAGCTTGGATAAGGCTCCTTTTCACACGCCAGGCCACAAACAGGGACGTGGGATCCCTGCCGATCTGCAAGCCTTTCTGGGAGAGAACGTCTTCCGGGCGGATCTGACCGAGTTGCCAGAGGTGGACAACCTCCACGATCCCGATGGGGTGATCCGGGAGGCCCAGGAGCTGGCGGCAGCAGCTTATGGAGCGGATCGCAGTTGGTTTTTGGTCAACGGTTCCACCTGCGGCGTGGAAACGCTGGTGATGGCGGTGTGCGATCCGGGAGACAAGATCCTCTTGCCGCGCAACTGCCACAAATCCGCCATTGCCGGGGTGATCCTCTCTGGGGCGGTGCCGGCCTATATCGAGCCGGATTTTGACCCGGAGCTGGGCATTGCCCACGGGATTACCCCAGCCGGTTTGGAGGGGGCCTTGGCGGAGCATCCCGATGCCAAAGGCGTTTTGGTAGTCAGCCCCACCTACTACGGGGTCTGCTGCGATGTGCAGGCTTTGGCCTCCATCGCCCATGCCCATGGCCTACCGCTATTGGTGGACGAGGCCCACGGGCCCCATTTTGGGTTTCATCCGCAATTGCCCATCTCGGCCTTGGAAGCCGGTGCGGATCTGGTGGTGCAGTCCACCCACAAGGTGATCTCCGGCATGACGCAAGCCTCGCTGCTCCACCTGCAGGGATCCCGTATCGACCCCAACCGGGTGCGCAACATTCTGCAACTGCTGCAATCGACCAGTCCCAGCTATGTGCTGATGATGTCGCTGGATGTGGCACGGCGGCAGATGGCCTTAGAAGGGGAAGCCCTGCTGGGCCAAGCCTTGGCTTTGGCAGATCAAGCCCGCGCCCGTCTCAACCGCATCCCCGGCTTGCGCTGTTTTGGCCCAGAGCGTATCGGCTCCACCCCTGGTTTTTTCGATTTCGACCGCACCCGTCTCACGGTAACGGTGACAGAGCTGGGGTTGTTCGGCTTCGACGCTCACGACTGGGTTAACGATCACTTCCACGTGCAGCCGGAGATGTCCACCCTGCACAATGTGGTCTTCATTGTCAGCATCGGCAATACCCAGCGAGACATTGACCGCCTGGTGGAAAGTTTCGCCGCCCTGTCGCAACATTTTCAGGGATCCCGCCCATCCAGAGCGGCAATGGAAAAAATGCAGCGGCTGGCACAACTGCCCCGTCCTTGCTTGCCACCACAACGGCTATCACCCCGGGAGGCTTTTTTTGCTCCCATTCAGCGGGTGCCTTTCCAAGAAGCAGTGGGCCATATCTGCGCCGAGATCATCTCCCCCTATCCACCTGGGATCCCGATTTTGGTGCCGGGAGAAGAGGTGACCCAAGAGGCGGTGGACTATCTGCTGTTGGTGCATGAGGCAGGCGGCTTTATCAACGGCCCAGAGGATGTGCGCCTACAAACCCTGAAGGTGGTCAAAGCAACGGCCTAGTCCTCTCCAGCAGGTTTATGGACGGGTTTTTGCCGTTTGCGCTGGGGGGAGCAGCGGTAGGGAGTTTGCCGGGGTGCCGGGGCGGCGGGCTACCTTCACCCGATCCACCCGTGGCCCCTCCATGCGCACCACCTGAAACTCCATCTCTTGGTAGGTGAACTTTTCCCCAGCACGTGGGATCTTCTGCATGTGGTAGATCAAAAAGCCCCCCAGCGTTTGGTAATCCTCGTGCAGAGGCAGGTTGAGGCCACAGCGCTCGTTGATCTCTTCAATATCTAGCTGAGCCTGGATGAGCAAGGTATTTTCGTCAAGTTCTTGGATGTCCGGCTCCTTGGTGTTGGGATCCGGGCCATCGGAGAGCTTGCCGACAATCTCCTCCACCAAGTCTTGAATGGTGATCAGGCCCGCCGTGCCGCCAAACTCATCCACCACCACCACCATCGGCCAGTGGTGCTGCCTCATTTCGGGCAACAGTTCGGCAATCGGCTTGTTCTCCGGCTCAAAGTGGGCCTCGCGGATAAAAGGCGTGATGGGGCTGTGGAGGTCGATGGATCCCTTGGCCAACTGGCCGATCAACTCCTTAACGTGGATCAGCCCGCGGATGTCATCCAAAGACTCGCCAAAGACCGGATAGCGGGAGTGCCCCGATTCCGCCACCTCCGCCAGCACCTCTTGCACCGTTGCAGTTTCCGGCACCGCGTCGATGCTGGTACGCGGGATCATCACCTCGCTGGCCACCGTCTCGCCAAACTCGAAGATGTTGCTCAAAAGCTCTCGCTCTTCCGCCTCGATGTTGCCCGACTCCACCGAGGAAGCGATCAACAGTTGCAGCTCCTCCACCGTCATGGTGCTGTAAAAGGAGCTGGCCTCCGGAATCTGGACTCCCAAAAGCCGCAGCACACACCGAGAGGAAAAGCGGGGCAGCTCTACAAAAGGTCTTAGGATACGGCTGACCAAACGATTGAGCCAGGCCAGTTGCAGCGCAATCGGCTCGGAATAGAGGATGGCCAGAGTCTTGGGGATCAGCTCCCCTACCACGATCTGAAAATAGGTGAGCAGCGAAAACACCACTACCACCGCCACCCCCTGCATAAGGGCCGGATCCACACCCTGAAACCAGTCCAAGCGGCTCAAGGCCAAAAACAGCGTGGGCGAAACTTGGGTGGCTCCAATCCAGCCCAGCAATACACTGGCCAGAGTAATGCCCAACTGGGTGGTGGAGAGGGCATATTCCAGTTGTTCCTGGGCTTTTTGCACAAGAGCTGCCTGCCGGTTCCCTTCGCTGGCCAACTGCACCATCCGGGAGCGCCGCGCCGATACCAAGGAAAACTCGACTGCGACAAAGAAAGCGTTGATGACCAGAAGACCGATGACCCAAAGGAGACTAAGCGACGCATCTCCCCACGAAAGCTCAGTGTTGGGGAAAGTAGCCGCCGAGGCTAAAGGGGGGTCGTCCATCAGGGGGAGCAGCAAGACGGATAGACAGCATTCTAGCTCAGCCTGACCCCACCACCTGTCCTCGGCCGGCAGTCGAACTGGTTTCATCTATCCGTCAACTATCGATGACGCCCTCTCCATGCCCAAAATGCAAAGGATCCCCGGCTTTCGCAGTTCTCATTCATCAAGCAGTAACAGCTACAACCTTTTCCGGCAACGCTCACCCCCGCCTATGCAGGGGGCATCTCCTGGGTGCTAGCCGTCGATATCGACAATATTGCCGGTAGTGGCGTCGATCTTAACTTCAATATCGTTGGTAAATTTCACTTCCCAAACTAGGCGTCTATCTTCGCGCTCCAACTCAACTTCTTTGATCACAGCATTGGGAACAGCAGATCGAGCGATCCGAATAGCTTCCTCAATGGGGATAGGCGGAGCAGAAGATTGGGCAAAAGCAGTTTTCATGCTCCCACCTACCAGTAGCATCGGGCCGCCGAGGGGCAAAATGCCAAGCAAAAGTAAGGAAGCAATCGAAAGTTTTGCAGGCTTTATTTACAGCTGCTTGAGCAACCACCTCCTTACCCTACCACCCTGAGACTCAAGAAGCCTTGCCACAAGGAGCATTGCTGCCTTCACAAGGAGTTCACCCCCTTTGCGTCATAGGGTGTAGCTGCTCGGCCCCTCTTCAGCTACGAACTGTTTGCTTCTCCAATCCAACCCTCTCGGAAACTGACTGGCTAAACAACGCTGCTGCGGGGGAGGAATACCTCTACGCCTATCCCGCGTGCTGCTACTACAGGCAGGGAAGTCATGTTGACGTTGGAGCTCCCGGCACTGCACGAATCGGTGATAATATTCCTACCTCTCATTCCTACCCCGGTGGGTGCCGACCATGCCAGATTTTCTGCCCTACGCCTACTTTCAGGGCCAGATTGTCCCCTTTGCTGAGGCGAAGATCTCCATTGCCACCCATGCTCTGCACTACGGGACAGCGGCGTTCGGCGGCCTACGCGGGATCCCTGATCCGCAAAACCCGGATCAAGTTCTGGTGTTCCGTCTGGATCGCCATTGCCGACGACTGAGTCAAAGCGCCCGCCTGCTCTGTTTTGATCTCCCTGCTGAACGGATTGAGCAGGTGATCGTCGAGCTGATCCGAAAAAACCGTCCCTCCACGTCTTTCTACATCCGCCCCTTGGTGTACACCTCCGACCTAGGCATCTCGCCGCGGCTGCACAACATTGAGAAAGACTTTTTCGTGTACGGCTTGGAACTGGGGGACTACCTCTCGCCAGAGGGAGTCAGTTGCCGCATCAGCTCTTGGGCCCGGCAAGAGGATCGCAGCCTACCATTGCGGGGCAAGATCACCGGCGCCTACATCACTTCCTCTTTGGCCAAAACCGAGGCGGCGCAGGCTGGCTATGACGAGGCCATTTTGATGAACTCCCAGGGCAAAGTGAGTGAAGCCTCGGGCATGAACATCTTCATCGTGCGCAATGGCGTGCTGATTACCCCCAGCTTCGACCAAGATATCTTGGAAGGGATCACCCGCGACAGTGTCCTCACCCTGGCCCGTGATCTGGGGATCCCTACCCAAGAACGGCCCGTTGACAAATCGGAGCTATTGATTGCTGACGAGGCCTTTTTAACCGGCACTGCTGCCAAGATCACCCCCATTCGCCAGATCGAGCAGTACGTCCTGCCCCCCTCCCGCCCCATCACTGAGCAGTTGCGGCAGAAGCTGACGGCAATTACCGAAAATCGGGATCCCGTCTATGCCCATTGGGTGAAGGTGATCCCTCTGAAAGAAAGCTAGTCCCTAGTCGAGGGGAGAAGCGTCATTATTAAACTGAGCACTCTAGATGGGTAGAGGGGGATCCCTTGCACGAAATTTCCATTACCTGGGCCGACTACCACCGCAAAATCGAGGAGTTGGCCGTCAAAGTCTACGAAAGCGGGTGGGAATTTAACCAAATCGTCTGTATTGCCAAGGGGGGGCTGCGCATCGGCGATACCTTGGCCCGTCTTTTCGACCTGCCCCTGGCTATTCTCTCAGCCTCTTCCTACTCTGGGCCCGGTAACCGCCAGCGGGGGCAACTGACCTTCTCGCGGGATCTAGCCATGACCACCGCCAACCTGGGCAGCCACGTGCTGTTGGTGGACGATCTGGCAGACTCCGGCATGACCCTAAAGCGCTCTGTCCACTGGCTCAAGCACCACTACGGCTTCTACATCGAGGAGATCCGCACCGGCGTACTGTGGTACAAGGCCGCCTCCGTCTATCAACCCGACTACTATGTGGACTATTTGCCGGATAACCCTTGGATCCACCAGCCTTTCGAGCCCTACGAGCAGATGACGCCCCAGCAGCTGATGCAATTGCTACGCTCTTCCGGTTA
>NZ_JANSIG010000122.1:0-6045 GCF_047461975.1 Synechococcus sp. R55.3
TGTACTTCATCAAAGCGCATTCCTCCCGGCACTGACCCTACGGGTACAGTGCGGGGCTCCTGCGATTTCTAGCTGACCACCTCTCGCAAGGTTTCTGCTGGATCTTCCACCTGGCTTAGAACCCGAAACGGTAGCAGGGCTTGCCGATCCGCTCCGGCCCTCAAATCACATTCCCACAGGCGGACAACATCAAACTCATGGCTCAGCCTCTCTAGACGAAAAGAGGTCTGGAAAACTCGCTCCGACCCCGTTTTGCGCAAGTCAATGACCACCTGCTGCACCGATAGGTGAGGATACCTCCGATAGAGTCGGAGCCGAGCCACTTCTCCCATGAGCCAGCGGGCAAACTGCTCTGGGAAACGCTCGGCCAGATATTTGCAGACGTTGTCATAGGCCATGTCGAGGTGGATCCCTGGAATTAGCGACCGCCAACGGTAATGGAATCCACCTTGATGTGGGGCTGCCCCACCGTCACATAAATGCTGCCGCTGACGGAGCCACAGAACCCGGCTGCCAAGCTGAGGTCTTTGGAACACATGGAGATTTTGGTCAAGATGTCTTTGGCTTCTCCGATCAGGGTGGCTCCCTTGAGGGGCTTGGTAATTTTGCCGTTTTGGATAAGATAAGCTTCTTCGACGGCAAAGTTAAATTGCCCAGTGGGGCCGACGCTCCCTCCCCCCATGCGCTTGCAATAGATGCCTTTGTCGATAGAAGCAAAAAGATCGTCCAATTCTGCATCTCCGGGGGCAATGTAGGTATTGCGCATACGGCTGGCGGGGGCAAAGGTGTAGTTTTGGCGGCGACCGCTGCCGGTGCGAGGGTGGCCGGTGCGCATTGAGCCAGCCCGATCCGCCAAGAAGTTTTTCAAAATGCCCTTCTCGATCAGCAGAGTGCGCTGGACCGGCATGCCCTCGTCGTCCACATCCAGGCTGCCAAAGGCCCCTTCAGAGAGACCTTCGTCCCAGGCGGTGAGGTTTTTGTGGGCAATTTTCTGGCCTTTTTTGTCGGCAAAGGGAGTGGTTTTGCGCTCAATCTGGGTGGTTTCCAACAGATGCCCGCAGGCTTCGTGGAAGATAACGCCGCCAAAAGCGTTGGACATCACAATCGGGTAGGTGCCGGATTCCACGTAGTCGGCATAGAGCATCTGGCCGGCGGCTTCTGCCAGTTCCCGGCTATGGGCCTCCAGATCCCAACGGCGCAAAAAGTTGGGATCCCCCGTACCGCCGGAGCGTTGACTGACAGAGGCGCGATGGGATCCATCGGCACAGAGCAGCGTAGAGCTCACGGATTGGGTGAGGCGCACATCCCGCACAAAGGTGCCATCGCTGCAGGCCACCAGAATCTCTTGCCAATCGCGGAAATAGGTGGTGCGGCGGGACTGCACATGGCGGGCTTGGCGACCCAGTTGCTCGTTGGCTTTGAGCAGGATCTCCCCCATCTCCGCAATGGGGCTACATTCCTTCAACCAGCCATCTTTGCGGCGACGCTCGCCGTAGTCCTGCAGCATCTCCAGGTTGATGGCAGAAACCAGCGCTGTGGGGCCAGGAGGGGTGAAGCCCATCAGCGAAAGGCCCTTCTCCAGAGCAGCCTTGAGACCGGCAAAGGACAGATCGTTGGTGCTGACGTAGCAGTCGGCCAAGCCGCGAAACACCCGCACGCCGGCCCCGGTGGAGAGCCGTGGGGTGATGCTGGTGATGGCGTCATCTTCGGCCAGGCAACTGATGGAATTGCCCCGTTCTAGAAAAATCTCCACCAAATCGGCACCGGCAGCGCGCCCCCAGCCCAACAGGGCAGAGAGGGGATCCCGCCAATCCTCGTCGAAGCGCTGTAGAGTATGACGGTAGTTCAGGTTGGGCAGTTCTTTGGACAAAAGCAGCATGGCAGGCTCAGGGAGTAGAGACGAGCTAAGGCCGGCGCAAGTTTTCGTTTTCTCAGTTTAACAAGGAGTAAAGGTTCTCCCCTGCCGGCAGGTTGGCCTTGAGCTTGACAAGGGCGGGGGAGCAATCGAAGATCGCTGCACAAGGAAACCTCGACTTGCAATGGCTGCCAAGAAAAAACCGCCGGAGCTTCAGCCCAGCCTGTTTGACGATCCCATCGAGCCGCCAGCCCCGGCGGAGGAGACACTCCCCCAGTGGGATCAGATCCCCCTGTCGGCCCAGGTGTCCATCCCCCCCGGCACTTACAGGGATTTGGAGCAACTGAAGCAGCATTGTTTGGTATGCCAGCGCTGCGACTTGGCAGCCAGCCGTACCCATGTGGTGGTGCATCGGGGCAACCCCAAGGCAAGGATTTTAATCATCGGAGAGGGGCCAGGGGAAAGCGAAGACCTGCAGGGGCTGCCTTTTGTGGGCAAGTCGGGACAATTGCTGGATAAAATCCTGGCTTCGGTGGGGCTGGATCCCGAGCAGGACACCTACATCTGTAATGTGGTCAAGTGCCGCCCCCCTAACAACCGCGTGCCCACCCAGGAGGAGATGGACGCCTGCCGTCCCTATCTGTTGGAGCAGATTCGCCTGGTGGATCCCTGGATTATTCTGCTCACGGGGGCCACCTCGGTGCGCTCCCTTTTGGGCGAGAAGCGAGGGATCACCAAGATCCGCGGGGAATGGATCCAGTGGCAGGGACGCTGGTGTATGCCCATTTTTCACCCGGCCTATCTGCTGCGCAACCCAGACCGCACCCCTGGCAGCCCCAAGTGGTTGATGTGGCAGGATATTCAGGCGGTGAAGCAAAAGTATCTGGAACTCACCGGCACAGCACCGCCCCAGCCCAACTTTTGAGCCCATTTCCCCAAGCGCCCCTCCTCCCAAAGGAGAGCAAGGGATCCCTGCGGTGGGCTAGCTTTTGGGTTTGAACCCAGTCAAGAGGCCAAAGCGGAGCAAGCCGGTGGCATAAGCCTGACGCATCAGGCCCAGCCCCAGCGCCCCGCGAACGGTAACCCAGCCGCTGCGCAGCAAAGCCCAGATCCAGCGCCAGTCGCGGGCAGAAGCGATCACCTCATCCCAGAAAGGGGCCACTCGCTCCGACCAGTCGGCGCTGCGCACCTGCTCAAAGCCCACCTGTTGGGCCAGAGCCTCGTAGCTGGAGAGGCTGATCACATAGGGCAGGCAGTACACCTCGTAGATTTTCTGCAAAAGCTGTTGATCCTGCTGGCTCAGGGATCCCTCGCGGTGGCACCAGGTTACCACCATCACCTGCCCGCCCGGTTGCAAGACCCGCCAGCCCTCGGCCAGAAACTGCCGCTTATCCGGCATGTGCTCGCCGCTTTCCAGAGACCACACCAGATCAAAGGTGTTGTCTGCAAAGGGCATCTCCAGGGCATCGGCCACCTGAAATCGCACCTTGTTGCTCAGGCCGGCCTCTTGGGCGCGCTCCGTAGCCCGCTTGGCTTGGACGGGGCTGAGGGTAATGCCCGTAACCTGTGCCCCAAAGCGCCGGGCTAACTCCAAGCTGCTTCCCCCAATGCCACAGCCAAGATCAAGAATGTGCTGGGGAGGGCAGGGATCCCCGATCTGGCCCCACTGGATAACCCTATCAATCAAGTCAATCTGAGCTTGGCGGCGATCCTTACCGGTTTGGCCCGGCTCGTAATAGCCATGGTGCATGTGCTCCCCCCACACCCGCTCCCAGAGGCCGGAGGAGGCATCGTAGAAGTGGCGAATGCGTTGGTTGAGGGTGGAGGTCATGGCAACAGATCTCCATGGCTTTTTTATTTTGGATCCTCTCGCCCGGTGAAATCTGATGGGGAACCCTTGTAACCCAACTCGCGCCAGCCGGACGGAGCCATAGTAACAGACCCTTTCCGGGCTCACCTTGAAGCAGAAAGCGATCCCAGCGCCCAAACCAACCGCTGCACAGCACTGAAGAGCACCAGAATTGCCATCAGCCCAAACAAGCCCACCATGTACTCCGGGAAAAGGAAAAACAAGCCGTAGAAAAAGATGGTTTCGCTGCCCTCGATAAGCCCCGACGGCATACTTAAGCTGGTCAGTTCATCCAGGGATCCCGCCCCGCCGGAACCATCTGTCCTCATTGACCCGCAACGCTGTCGCGAACGCCGTTTTTCCAACAGCCCTGCCAAATACATCCAGGAGCAAAGGTTGATGTAAAAGCTGGCCAGCATCAGAGCCAGAGAAGCATAGCCCAGCAGGGATCCCTGGTGAAAGGCCAGCCCCAGGGGAACGACCGCGTAGACCACCACATCCAGCAGCATATCCAGGTAGCCCCCCAGATCGCTTTGCCGTCCCTGCAGACGAGCCAACGTGCCGTCCAGCCCATCCATAAACCGGTTCAGCAACCACAGGCCCAGCCCCCACCCGTAGGCCCCATAAGCTGCCGCTGTCCCAGAGGCCAGACCCATGGCAAACCCCGACAGGGTAATGGCTAGGGGATGCACCTGTTGGAGAGGGGTTTGCAGCACTGGAGCCAACAGCCGCTCCTTCCACTGCCTAAGCACCTTATCCAGCAAGAAACACTCCTTTCTTATTGCTCTGCAACGCTGTTGCCGATGATCACCACCGGCTGGGATCCCAGAGGCCAGAGGCACAAAACCTCTGGATTCAATTTTCTTGCTCCGCACCGCCAACGCGATGGAAATCATCATCCCAGAATCATCCCAGATGATGAGAATGCTACTGAAGGGAGGTCAGAGCAAAGTGCTGTGCCTACGGCAAAGGAACCGCACCGCTGTTGCGAATGAAGCGGATACCTACGCGGAGTATGTTTGCTCTGGCCCCTTTCCTCTACCGGAAGTGCTGCGGCAAGCCTAGGCTGGGACAAAGCCTGTGGGTAAACTAAAGGTTAGGCTGGGTAGCCTATCGCCTGGCGGACTGTGTGCTCCTTAACTCGGTGTTCGCGGCACCTTTTTCTCCCTCAACTCCAACATACCTACGAGCGAGTCCATGAGCGAGACCCCCACTTCCCCAGCAGAAGCGTTCGCGGCACCAGAGCCGGTCATTGCCATCACCGGCCTGACCAAAACCTATCGCACAGGATTTTGGCTGAACAAGGTGGTCAGCCCCCTCAAAGATTTTTCTCTGACTGTGGCCCGCGGAGAAACCTTTGGGCTGCTGGGGCCCAACGGGGCCGGGAAAACCACCACCATCAAATGCCTACTGGGCATTGTGGAGCCCACCCGCGGCAGCGGCACTTTGCTGGGCAAACCCCTGGGGGATCGCTCCATCAAGCAACAGGTGGGATATTTGCCGGAGAACCCCTATTTTTACGATTACTTGACGGCATGGGAGTTTCTCCAGTTTGCCGGCAAGGTGTTTGGTCTGCCCAATAGCCTGTTGAAGGAGCGGATCCCGCAACTGCTGGAGCTGGTGGGGCTTTCTATAGATACGGCCCGCAAAAAACAACTGCGCACCTACTCCAAGGGCATGCTGCAGCGCACTGGCATGGCCCAAGCGCTGATCAACGACCCAGAGCTGGTGTTTCTGGATGAGCCGATGTCGGGACTGGATCCCATGGGCCGCTATCAAATGCGCGAGATCATTCTGTCCCTCAAGCAGCAGGGCAAAACGGTGTTTTTCAACAGCCATATCCTGGCGGATGTGGAAGTTATCTGCAACCGAGTCGGCCTGATCATCGGCGGCAAATTGGTGCATCAGGGAACTTTGGATGACTTGCTGGGAGAGAGCAAAAGCTATCGGGTACAGGGGCACGGTGGCGCCGTCGAACAGTTCCGCGACCGCCTAGAGCACTTCTCGATTCAGGGATCCCATTGGTCGGGGGAATGGAGTGGATCCCTACCGGAGTTGCTGAGCCTTTTGAACCAAGCGGGGGCACTGGTCACCGACTTGCATTGGCAACGGCAATCCCTAGAAGAATTCTTTGTGGAGCAAGTGCGGGCCATTGAAGGGGATCATCCGGTCTCTGCCTAGGCTGGCCGTTCGCACTGGTGCTATGGAGAACCCCGAGAGCAGGACGGAGTTCTGCCCTGAGTATTTCCCAGTAGGGGACTCTGTGCTGATACATTTACGCTGAACACTGCTGAACATCACTGTTCAACTATGCAGCGATAGCATTCTGTTTGTTTCCAAA
>NZ_JANSIG010000123.1:0-5668 GCF_047461975.1 Synechococcus sp. R55.3
ACCTTGGTGGGATCCACCTCTCCTTTTTCCAAAAGCCGGGGGGCGCAAACCTGGGTCAGCCAAGCGCCCAGGGGAGCGGTAACCAGAATTGACAAAGCCGCCAAAGCCAAAATGATCTCCCCACCGGGGATCCCTTGGGCCAAGGGGATCCCACCAATGGCCGCCTGTACCGTCGCCTTAGCCATGTTGCCCGGCAGCAAAAACAGCCGCTCCCGCCAGGTCCAGTTGCTCCCCAGGGTGGAAAGCCACCAACCTAAGCCCCGCCCCAGCAGCAGGCTCAGGGTTAAGAGCAGCAAGCCCGGCCAGAACACGGATCCCAGCACCCCCAGATCCAGCGACGCTCCCAGTAGCACAAACAACACGATCTCCGCCACCGTCCAGAGGGCATCGAACCCACCTCGCAGCCGCCGCGCCAAGGGGGCATCCAGCTCAATTAGAAAGAACCCCAGGGCCATCACCGCCAAATAGCCGGAAAAATAGGGCCACACCTGCGGTGCCAGCACCAAGCCCAAGGCCATGCAGGCAGCCAGCAGCGCTTCCTGGACGCTGTTGCGGGTCCAGTTTTGTTGGGTTAGCAGCGACACCAGAACCCGCGCCCCCAGGTAGCCTACAGCCACGCCCAGCAGGATCTCCATCACCACCTGGAACGGCAGCCACTGCAGCGGCGACAGCTCCAGGCTTCCCAAGCGAACGCTCGCGGCGGATCCTTGGCCCAAAAAGCTGAGCAGCAGGCTAAACCCCAACAACAGCAGTACGTCGGAAAGGGCGCTGCCGGTCAAAATGGCATCCGGGATCCCTTTGGTTACTCCCCAGCCCAAACTCTTGAGGCGCAACATCCCCGGCACGATCACAGCCGGCGACTCTGCCCCGATCACACAGCCCAGCAGCAAACCGGTAGGCCAGTCCAACCCCAGGATCCAGGTGCTCAACAGGGCCACCGCCACCGCCTCGCAGGCTGCCGGCAAAAACCCCAGCCGCAACGCCACGGATCCCTGCTGGGCCAGCTTCTCCCGATCCAGCCCCAGGCCCGCCTTCATCAAAATGATCATCACCGCCACCACCCGCAGATCCCCCGCCGCTGCCAGCACCTCCGGGGATAGGACATCTCCCAGCAAGATCCCCACGAGGATCATCCCCAGCAGGGGGGGCATCCCCAGCCGACCCACGATTTGGCCGACAAAAAAGCCCATCACCAAGATCCACAGCCAACTGCCCAGCATCACCAGATCCTCATCTCCTTGTCGTCAGGGTGTTGAAGGGCAGCCCAGGGAGAAAAAGCCATCCGCGTCAGGAGTGGGAGCACCATCGCGTCCGCAGGGTGGGGCCTCAAACAAAGCCAAAGACCCCTACCCCCTGGACTTGCCCAGAAGTGTAGGAGTCATCAGCCTCAGCTTTTGAGGTTAGAACCCTCTTCCTCTATAGAAAAATTCCAATATAGAAAAATTCCAAGTGAGGCGGTTGCGGCGAACTCCATCGCCGGTTGCCGGAGCACTACTCGAAAGCTGACCGGCAACTTACTTGGCACCTAAGATATCACGCTTTGTCTTCCACTGCAATTAAGCGATAGGGGTGATCGGGACACCCAATAGAGCGATAGAAATCGCTGCACACATTGTGGGTGAGGCGGTCACTCATACCCCGGGTTACCTGCTGCACCACTTGATGGGCCACCCGATAAACCAACTTGCGGGGCAGAACCTGCAAAAACCTGGGCAAAGCCAGCCAGATCTCCAGATGAAGAGCCCAGTGAACACGGGTGGTGGGCAGGTCTTTCAGGGATCCCTGTAGCTCCTCCAGCCGGAAATCGGCTTGGCAGTTAACCCGGTAAGGCATTCCCTCATCGCCGGGCAACTCAATCGAGGTCAGGCGAAACCGGTAATCTTCATCCGGCCAGATCCTCACCCCAAAACTGGGCTCCAGCTCAAACCCAAGGCCGCCCATGCGAAAAAACTGCAGCCGGTAGGTCTCGGCGGACAAAGCTTCCACCTGCAACGGCCTAAAGCACCGCTGGATCCACTGGGCGTGGCCTCTTAGGTAACGGGCCAAGGTCTCCCGATCCGTCTCCAGATCCACTTGTCCACACCGCGTGGCTCGCAAATCCAGGTGGGCTTTGTCCAGAGAGGGATCCAGAAGATCAGGGGCGCCGCCTTCGGAGGACACGGCCCTTTCACTTGGCGGAACGGCGGGCTTGGAGCTGGCGATAGACATCCTTAATATCCACCTGATAATGAGCAAGAGCCACGAGGCAGTGGTACCAGAGATCGGCCACCTCGCGGGCCAGGGCAGCGCGGTCTTGATCCTTGGCCGCCATCACCACCTCAGCCGTTTCCTCGCCGAGTTTCTTGAGAATGGCGTTCTCTCCCTTGGCCAGCAAGCTGCTGGTGTAGGAGTCGGGACGGGGATCTGCCTGGCGGGCCTTCACCACAGCAAACACCTGAGACAGAGTATCTGCTGCCGGGATGGGATCCCTTTGATCCCCTGGCAGTGGGCGGAAGAAGCAACTGCGCGCCCCCGTGTGGCAAGCCGCATCTCCCACCTGCTCCACCAAGATCACCAGCGCGTCGCCGTCGCAGTCGTAGCGGATTTGCTTGACCCACTGCACATGACCGGAAGTTTCCCCCTTAGGCCACAGGGCCTGGCGAGACCGGCTCCAGAACCAGGTGCGGCCCGTTTCCAAAGTTTTCTGCAGCGACTCCCGGTTCATCCAGGCCACCATCAGCACCGTCCCATCCAGGTAGTCCTGCACAATGGCCGGGATCAGGCCCTGTTCGTTGTAGCTGAGGCTGCCCAGCCAGGTGATCTCCTCGGGCAGAAGCGATCGAGGGGGATCCGAGGAAGGGTTGAAGGCCAGAGCAGCAACCATAGAGCAGCGACCTGAAAAACCGCATTGAGAGCAGGATAACAGAACCAGCCCTCGCCAAGATATCCTTGACAACCTCAGCCAAGGGGTACCAGTTCCCGTGCCGCCAGGGACAGGACCACCTCTTCTCCCTCACCGGCCAGAGTCACCAGCCAGCGGTCGCGGTTTTCACGGGTGAGGACGATCCCCAGCCTCCCCTTAACAGAAGGAGGATACAACAGCCGTACCCACATGCCCGGCTCGAGCTGGGCAGCCGACCGCAGGGGATCAGCCGGGTTGCCGAGACCGCTTCTCCATTACCCAGGTCGCCCCAGGGTTCTCGGCCCCCCCTTCAGCAGCAGATGTCATGACCTCCCTCAGCACACCTCTCCTAAGCACCACCGGCAGGGTAAACAGCAAACTTAGCCCCCAGGGCTAGAGGCAAGCCGGACTTCTTCGGCCAGGATAGACCCTCTGTTGCGGAATGGCTGTATCGCAGATTACCGACTTAACCCGGAGGTCGGGCTGGGAGCACCGGTGTGGGGTTGGACAGAAGCGCTGGGCAGCAGCTTACGCTCCGGCTTGCGCTCTAGGAGCAAGGCTGACCGTTCCAAGCGCGTATCCACCAGTACCGAGGGAGGAGTCCAGTGGACACGCTCCAGCAGGCGCTGCAGCAGTTGAGCATCGAGGATGTCCACGCTGTGGGGGGATGTCGCCGTTCCGGCCACCAGGGGGGTGGGGGTGGCTTGAGGAAGGGATCCCTCAGCAACAGGTTCTGACCCATCGCTGGGCTCTTTTAGCACCAATTCCGCCATTGCCTGGGCCACCTCTTGACCATACACCCCATCGGGGCCAGAGGGGAGCAGATCCAGCCGTCCCTGCTGAGCGGCCAAACGGCTCAACCCCAGTTGCACAGCTACCACCGCTGCCCCCCGATCCCCCCGCCTCAACGTGCGTTGGCCGGCCAGAATGCTCTTGAGTTGGGCTTTGGCCGCCTCTTGCTCGCTGCCGGGCAAAAGTTGCACCAGCCCCTCCAGCCGATCTCCCTCAGAGCCAGCCTTGGCCTCGGGAAGGGGATCCCTGGCCCAGAGGCGGTTCATGTCGTAGAGCAAAATGGCATGGGGCACAGGACGGCTAGGCTGATGGGGAGCAGCATGGCCCGTGCCCAAGATCTGCCCCTGGTAGACCAGCGACGTGCTAAAGCCAGAATCCAGCAGCACGGCTTCCCGGATCCCGGTTTTGGGCAAAATACGGGCCAGGGTGGCGGCGTTGACATGGGTTTTGGTAACTCCGATCACCACCTGATCTTGGTCATCCACACCAAAGAAAGCCCTGGGGCGGAACTCGGCGGCGCTGGAAAGACGGAAAGAATCGATCTCCGTCTGAGAGAGGGCATGACCATCCTTGACCAGCCACAGACCGGCCACAAACAGATCTGTGACATCCGGCATCAACTGGCGAATGTTCTCCAAGCGGGTCATCGTATCGGGGTCGAAGGGCACAAAGCGGATGCGATCCCTGCCCAGCAGCACCAAGGGGCGACCGCGCACCACCTTGTCGTCTTCGGGGCGACCGGGGATGAAGGTCTTGTGGTTGGCAGCCATCACCGGCCCCACCATGACATTGCTGGCAGAGTTGATCCAAGGGATGGAGAAAAAGCTGCCATTGATGCCGGCATCGGCCTGGTAGCGCTGGGC
Organism: Synechococcus sp. R55.3; assembly: GCF_047461975.1. Classification (NCBI taxonomy): domain Bacteria; kingdom Bacillati; phylum Cyanobacteriota; class Cyanophyceae; order Synechococcales; family Synechococcaceae; genus Synechococcus; species Synechococcus sp. R55.3. The sequence continues at coordinate 4,537 of NZ_JANSIG010000123.1, forward strand.
CAGGGTGCTGACCTCGTAGCGCCGCTCCGCATGCACCGTAGCCGCCCGCCCGCCGCGAAGGGTGAGAACACGCACCTGGTCGATCACTTCGTCGGTCAAGGCCAACGGTTGGGTCACATCCAGCCGGTAGTCGGGGCTGCGGTTGAGGGTGAAGGTGCGGGCGCCAATGATGGCCTCGGTGATGCGAAACTGGTTAAAGCGTCGCACCTCCAGCAAGTTGGGCGATTGTCCTGTAAAACCGGGATCCATCGTAAAAGACATCCGGTAACCGGCATCGGCCAGGTATTGCTTCACCCGCTCGTCCCGGTTGCCTTCGGGATAGGCAAAGTAGTGGATGGGGTGGCCCAGCTCCTGCTCCAGCTTGGTCTTGCAGTCGAACACTTCCCGCCGCAGACGGGCATCGTCTAGCACCCGCAGGTCAGGGGGATGGGTGACGGTGTGGGCGGCAAAGTCGATCAGCCCGCTGGCATCCATCTCCCGCATTTGATCCCAGGTGAAGTGATCCTTGCTGGTGGGCACGCCGACAAACCCGGTTTGCACAAAATAGGCGGCGGGGTAGTTGTACTCCTTGAGAAGGGGGTAGGCGTTTTCGTACAGGCCCAGGTAAGCGTCGTCAAAAGTGAGCAAAATGGCTTTCTCCGGCAAGGGATCCCCGTCCCGCAGGTGTTTGTACAGTTGGTCGATGTGGATGGGGGTAAGTCCTGCTTGTTTAATGGCCTCAAAGTGTTGCCGCAGCTCCGCCGCCGTAGTGTCGAACCAGACCTGCTTGCGGCCAGCCACCACATCGTGATACATGATGGCGGGCACATAAGAAAGGCTGGCCAAGGGATCCAAAGCAAAGGGATCCCGCTCCAGTTGGGTCTCTAAGGAGATGGGCAAGCGCTGTTGAGCCGCTTTAGCGTGGGCGCGGGGGGCAGGGATCTCCGCTAGAGGTGGCGAGAGCCCCGGCAGGCGGCTGACCCAGTCGGGATGAGCAGTTGCCCAGGCCACCAGGGCCCCAGCCCCAAATCCCAGCAGGATCACCAGCAAGCTTAAGAAGGGGAGTAACCTCGGTCGAGACTTGGCCAGCGGACGTCGAGAGGAAGAGGAAAAGCTTTGTCGTGGAGTGGGCAAGGGGTACGGCTGGGATCCC
>NZ_JANSIG010000124.1:0-5646 GCF_047461975.1 Synechococcus sp. R55.3
CGGGTGGTTCCTCAGGTGGCCGCTGCGGTAATCCAGGCTGCCCGCCAAACCGGCGTGGCCGGGATCCCTTGAGGGCTGCCTAGGGCACCAGGTGACAAGCCACAAAATGCCCCGCGCTCACCTCGCGAAAGGCCGGGGGTGGATCTTGACGGCACGCCTCTGTTACCCAAGGGCAGCGGGTGTGGAAGTTGCATCCTTTGGGCGGGTTGACCGGGCTAGGCACATCGCCCTTGAGGATGATCCGCTTGCGCCTGGCTTCCACTTCCGGGTCGGGAATGGGAACTGCCGAGAGCAGTGCCTGGGTATAGGGATGGAGAGGATTTTGGTAAATCTCGTCGCGATCCGCCAGCTCCACCACCTTGCCCAAGTACATCACCGCCACCCGGTCGGAAATGTGGCGCACCACGCTCAGGTCATGGGCGATGAACAGATAGGTGAGGCCGAACTGCTCTTGCAAAGACTGCAGCAAGTTAATCACCTGGGCCTGAATCGACACGTCCAAAGCCGAGATCGGCTCATCACAGACAATAAAATCCGGCTTCAAAGCCAAGGCACGGGCAATGACAATCCGCTGCCGTTGCCCGCCCGAAAACTCGTGGGGATAGCGGTTGACAAAGTTGGCATTGAGGCCGACCACCTCCAGCAGCTCCCTGACCCGCTCCTGCTGCGCTTTGCCCCCGGCCACCCTAAAGACTGTCAGGGGCTCCCCCACAATTGCCCCCACCGTCTGGCGGGGATTCAGAGCGGCATAGGGATCCTGAAACACCATCTGCATGCGTTGCCGCATGCGGCGCAGCTCTTCCGGGCTGAGCTGGGTCAGATCGACACCCCCAAAATACACGTTCCCGGCGGTGGGCCGATATAACTGCAAAATGGCTCGCCCAAGGGTGCTCTTGCCACAGCCCGATTCTCCCACCAGCCCCAGGGTTTCTCCCCGCCGCACCGCAAAACTCACCCCATCCACCGCCTTGACGGATCCCACCTGTCGTTGCAGGATTAGCCCCCGCCGAATGGGAAAATGCACTTTTAGGTTTTCGACGCGCACCAAGGTGGCTTGGCCGGTCTCAGGTGGGCAAGCATCGACAGAGGCGCTGGCCGGGAAAGAAGGGGGGTCAACCATGGGCCGTCCTCTCCAGCGATTCACCGTCCCCGCCGACACCGGCCACTGACCGCAGATGGGCTTTTCCTTCCGGCTTTACCCAGCAAGCCACCGCATGCTGGGATCCAACGGACTCCAGCTCTGGATTTTCGCTCCAGCAGCGGTCGATGACGAAGCGACAACGGGCCGCAAACGGACAACCCTTGGGATAGTTGACCAAATCCGGGGGCATGCCCTCAATGGGCTGCAGCTTTTCGCGTCGGCGCTCATCCAGGCGGGGGATGCTCTGCAGCAGGCCGATGGTGTAGGGATGACGGGGATTTTTGTAAAGCTGGTGCAACGGAGCTTCTTCCACAATCTGGCCGGCGTACATAACCAAGATCCGGTCGGCCAGGCCCGCCAAAAAGGCCAAATCATGGGTAATCCAGATAATCGCCATGCCGATCTCCTCGCGCAAGGCTTTGATCAACTCCACAATCTGGGCTTGGATCGTCACATCCAAGGCGGTGGTGGGCTCATCGGCAATCAACAGCTTTGGGCGGCAGGACAGGCCCATGGCAATCATCACCCGCTGCCGCATCCCCCCGGAGAATTGGTGGGGATAGTGATCCACCCGCTCGGCTGCTGCCGGGATCCCAACCATTTGTAACAGTTCAATAGTCCGCTGCCGTGCTTGGGCAGGAGTCATGCCCAGGTGCAACTGCAGAGCCTCGGCAATTTGTTGGCCCACTCGCAAGACAGGGTTCAAGGAGGTCATGGGGTCTTGAAAGATCATGGCGATCTGGTTGCCCCGGATGCGCCGCATTTCCGATTCTTTCAGCTTGAGCAGGTCTTGGCCGGCAAACAGCACCTCGCCCCCCACAATTTTGCCCGGCGGTGTTGGGATCAGCCGCATCACCGAGAGCATGGTGACACTTTTGCCGGATCCCGATTCCCCCACAATGCCCAGAGTTTCCCCCTCGTCCACGTGAAAGCTGGAACCGTTGACGGCCTTCACCACTCCATCCTGGGTATAGAACCGCGTTTCCAGCCGCCATACTTCTAACAATCGCGCCATGCTCCTGGGATCCTTGTCACCGCTACAGCAAAGGAAAAGGATTTCCCCTTATATGGCGAATTTTTCCAGAAAAATCCAGCATCCCTTAGAACCATTTAGACACAAACCAATTCAAGCTCAATCCCGACCGAGTTCAAGTTCAACCCTAAAGAGGAGCAGCACCTAAGGGTTGACGAAACCCTGCCACCATTCTTGCTCATCTCTACAGACATTTGCGTATCCATTTGCACCAAACGGGGGAACCCCATTCCCAGCAATCCAACCCTCTAGGGCTCTGCAAGCGGGATCTGGCAATACTGTGTAACGAATTACAGAAAAATCCCGTCCATCTGCTACCTTGCTGAAACCTAAACCTAAAAGAGGTCTTGATTGAGGCAAACCCTCATCCAACAAAGTTGACCTCAATCGGACCGCCGGGGGGGAACCTTACCCGGTTCTTGCCAGTCAAAGGCTGAAAATCTCTGGGATGACTTGGAGGCCATAGCGCCAGTCCCCTAGCTGAGTCTGTTTACAAGAGGTAAGTGTAAATGTCTTTTCATCCTTTCCAACGTCTGAGACTGCGGTTGGTCAAGCTGCGGCTGTGGTTGATTCCCCTGTTTGTGGTGGGAGGGTTGCTGGTTCACCAGCATTGGATACCCGTCCAGGCCCAAGCCGACGACACCCTGCGGTTGCTGTACTGGCAAGCGCCAACTCTGCTTAACCCTCACCTCTCCACAGGAACCAAAGACTTTGAAGCCAGCCGCTTGGTCTATGAGCCTCTGGCCAGCTTTGATGCCCGTGGTGAAATGGTGCCTTTTTTGGCAGCAGAAATCCCCAGCATTGAAAACGGCGGCGTTGCCAAAGATCTGACCTCTGTCACCTGGAAGTTGAAGAGCGGGGTCACTTGGGCGGATGGAGAACCCTTCACCGCTGAAGATGTGGTCTTCACCTACGAGTACGTTTCCAACTCAGAAGTGGGGGCGATTACCTCCGAATACTATGCCGATGTTGCCTCGGTGGAAGCTGTGGATCCGACCACGGTGAAAATCACCTTCAAAAAGCCGACGGTGGCTTGGTTTGTGCCCTTTGTCGGCAGCAACGGCATGATCATTCCCAAACATATCTTCAAAGACTACAACGGCCCTAACTCCCGCGAGGCCCCTGCCAACCTGGCCCCCATTGGCACTGGCCCCTACATTACCGAAGAGGTGAGGCCAGGGGATGTGATCGTCTATGTGGCCAACAAGAACTTTCGGGAAGAGGGCAAGCCCTTCTTCAAGCGCGTGGAATTGAAGGGAGGTGGAGATGCCACCTCTGCGGCACGGGCGGTGCTGCAAACCGGCGATGCCGACTATGCCTGGAACACCCAGGTAGAAGCTGCAGTGCTCGCTCAGCTAGAGGCTACAGGCATTGGTCGGGTCATTCCCAAGCCTGGCCCGAGCATGGAGCGGATCGTTATCAATTTCTCCGACCCCAACGTAGAGAAAGACGGGCAACGCTCCCACAAGGATGTGCCCCATCCGTTCCTGACGGACTTGAACGTGCGCAAAGCCCTGAGCCTGGCTGTGGATCGGCAAACCACCGCCGATCAGATCTACGGCGTGGCCGGTACCCCCACCAATGACTACGTGTTATCTCCCGAAAACCTGCGGGCCAACGCTCCCTGGGAATTCAACCTGGAGAAAGCTGCAGCGCTGCTGGATGAAGCCGGTTGGGTAGATAGCAACAACAACGGCATTCGGGACAAAGGTGGTGTAGAGATGCGCATGGTTTTCCAAACCTCTGTTAACCCGGTGCGCCAGAAAACTCAGGAGATCATCAAGCAAGACTTCAGCAAGATCGGCATCGACCTGGAGCTGAAGAGCATCGATGCCAGCATCTTCTTCGACAGCGAACCCAACAACCCCGACAACCTGGGCCACTTCTACGCTGACCTACAGATGTACACCACTGGCAACGATAACCCGGATCCGACGAGTTACCTGCGCCGTTACCTTTGCGAGGAGATTGCCCAGAAAGAAAACAACTGGGCCAAGTCCAACGACTCCCGCTATTGCAACCCCACCTACGACGCCATGTTTGCCGAGCTGGTGGCGATGACCGATGCCAAAGAACGGGAGGAGCAGATCAAGAAAATGAACAACTTCCTGACAGTAGAAGATGTGGCGGTGATTCCTTTGATCGACCGCTCCAGCCCGGCGGCAGCGGCCAACAGCCTGGAAGGGATCGATCTCACCCCCTGGGATCTGGAACCTTGGAACATCAAAGATTGGACTCGCAAGTCCTAGGGGATCCTGTCGGGGAGGGGCGGGGGTGAGGGAGGGATCCCTTGCCTCTTTTTTTCCTCTCTGGGCAAGAAAGGCTTTCCCCTAACATTTTGCTGCCAACATCCCTACCATGATGGCATTGCTTTCATTTTTGTCTCTTTGTTTTTATGACGCGCTACTTGATTAATCGCCTGTTGATCTCCATTCCCACCTTGCTGGCCATCAGCATCGTGGTGTTTGCCATCTTGGCTTTGGCACCTGGGGATCCCATGGCAGAATTTGCCACCAATCCTGCCATCACTGCGGAAGTACGGGAGAACATTCGCCGTTCTTTGGGGCTAGATCAGCCGATTTACATCCGCTATGTGAAGTGGCTGTGGGCTTTTATGCAGGGGGATATGGGCTTTTCTTTTACCAGCCGCAGCCCCGTGTTGAACTTGATTTTGCAACGGTTGCCCACCACTCTTTGGATAGTTGGCACTGCATATATTATCGGCGCATTGCTGGCGGTGCCTTTGGGCGTGATCTCTGCCCTGAAGCGCTACACCCTCTTCGACCAAGTGGTGACGACGCTGGCTTTTGTTGGCTTTTCCTTGCCCACCTTTTTTACGGGTATTTTGTTCATCATCATTTTCAGTGTGCAACTGCGCTGGTTCCCCTTCATCTACAACAGCACGCTGCGGGTAACCGATTGGGCAAGTTTTGTGGCCCAGGTGCGCCAATCGATCATGCCTGTGACAGTCTTGGTGTTGTTCCAGGCAGCGGTGCTGATGCGCTTTGTGCGAGCCTCAATGCTGGAGCAAATGAACCGGGATTACGTGCGGACGGCCAGGGCCAAAGGCTTGCAAGAATGGGTGGTGGTGAATCGGCACATTTTGCGCAATGCCTTGATCCCGGTGGTAACCCTGGTGGCCCTGGATATTCCATCCGTGTTTACCGGAGCGCTGGTTACAGAGCAGATTTTTCGCGTACCTGGGATCGGCGCTTTGTTGGTGGATTCCATCTTCCGGGGCGATACGCCGGTGGTGATGGCCATCACCTTTATCTACGCCATCTTGATCGTGATTTTCAATTTGGTGGCGGATATTCTCTACAGCATTTTGGATCCGCGGGTGCAGTATACCCGCTAGGGATCCGGCTCTTCAACAATCTTTCACCCTCAAACTTCTAGGTCGTGTTGATCTTATGTTAGGATAGAGAGAGTAATTTATAGAGGAAAGAGGATGAAGTTGGTTTTTTTAGAT
>NZ_JANSIG010000125.1:0-5571 GCF_047461975.1 Synechococcus sp. R55.3
TGGTTGGAAACAAACAGAATGCTATCGCTGCATAGTTGAACAGTGATGTTCAGCAGTGTTCAGCGTAAATGTATCAGTCATCGATATTGCTCCGCAACACTGTCGCGACTGCTGGTAAGAGAGCTGGTCATGAGCGTCAGTAGCCCTTCCTTCCGTGAACTGCCCATCTTAGAAAGCGGCGATCGTCTCACCCGCGATGAGTTTGAACGGCGCTATCAAGCCATGCCTCAGCTCAAAAAAGCCGAGCTGATTGAGGGAATTGTTTACGTGGCATCTCCCCTCAGATATCGCCGACATGGCAGACCACACAGCCACATCATGGCCTGGCTGGGAGTTTATGAAGCAGCAACGCCGGGGGTTGAGTCGGCGGGCAATCCAACCGTTCGCCTGGACTTGGACAATGAGCCGCAGCCAGATGCCATATTGCGGATGCACGAATCTTGTGGGGGACAGTCCCGCATTAGCGAGGATGACTACATTGAGGGTGCACCGGAGCTGATTGTGGAGATTGCCGCCAGCACAGCTTCCTACGACCTGCATGATAAGCTGCGGGCCTACCGGCGCAACGGCGTGCGGGAATATCTGGTCTGGCTAACCCAAGAGCAAGCCTTTCGCTGGTATGTCTTCCAGAATGGAGAGTACGTGCTGCAACAGCCCAATGAGTCGGGCGTCTTGTACAGTCGAGTGTTTCCGGGGTTGTGGTTAGCCGTGGACGCGCTGCTGACGGGCAACATGCAGCAGGTGTTGGGTGTGCTGCAAAGGGGAATTGAGTCGGAGGAACACCGAGAGTTTGCAGCGCGGTTGGTAACCCGAGAAGCAGAGGCTGGAGCCTAGGCCATAGGTCTGAGGGACGGGTTTGTGCTCGCAAAGGCCCAGGTTAATGGCTGTGGGCCAACAGGTTGGGCTCGAAGACAGCCATCTCCAACCGAAACGGGATCCCCATGTGGGCCAGCCAGTCCTGCAGCGGATCATCGGCCAGCGCCAGGATCTGTCCTTGGAGGGAAACGTGGGCCGGGCGGTGCCAATTGCCCAGTTGATGAATCACCTGGCCCATCTGGATGGGGTTTTCAGGTTGAATCAAGAGCACCGGTTCGGGTTGGGCTTTGACCCGAATGTGTCGCTGCGCATCCGCATAGAGCAGATCCCCATCGTGAAGATGGGTGCCCCGAGGCAGCATCAACTGGATCTCGGTGCCCCGATCGCTCACCAGCCGTTGCCGGGATCGCTGGCGGTCGTGCCAAGTGAGGGCAACCACTTCCAAGTGGCCGAGGATCCCCTCTGGCGGCTCGTCCAGCAGTTGCGTCACCGTAATGGCCGCGGGATCCTCTCCCGCAGCATGGGCATCTTCGCTCATGTTAGGGACTCCAGATACTGGCTGAGGTCTTCTTGAAGGCGAGAGAACTCCACCTCAGTGGAAAAGCGCAGCCCTTCCGTTTTCACAGTAACCAAGACCTTGGCTGCGTGGGGGCCGACCCAGATGTTGGGGTTGCAGAACATCTCCAAAGAGAAGTTGGCAGCAGAATGATGAAACTCAACCGGATCCTGAGGCTGCTGCCGGGAGCTGCCCGAGCGAACCTTGAGCCGCTCCAAGAGGATTTGCAGAGCCTTGTGCCATTGTTGTGCCGCCTCAGGCGAAAGGGAGAAACTGGCCGAGCCGGTTGCGAAGTTGAGGGCAAACTGAGGAAAATGGGTAGTCATGGAGGCCCGTACCGTTCGCGAAGCGTCCTTTGGAGGGCAGCATTGGACAACAACAGTATCTTACGTCAGCTCTTGCTAATGGGCGTGGGCACAACCACTCTGCTGGCAGAACAGTTGAGAAAGGCTGCCGACGACTTGGTGCAGAAGGGGCAGCTCAACCCAGAAGAGGCATCCAACGTCATCAACAACCTGCTCAACCAGGTGAAGGCCGAGCAGAGTAACTTTGAATCCTACGTTCAGCGGCAGGTGCGCAACGTCCTGCAGGATCTGGGCGTGCCCCGCCAATCGGAAATGGACGAGCTGCGGGGGCGGCTGGATCGGCTGGAGCGGCAGGTGCGCAATTTGGAAAATCAGGTTTACCGCCGGTAGCCGAGCTGAGCCTTCCCCTTTTGTCGTTGAGGCTGGCCCATCTGCAGCCGGGCAGGGTTTTGCCGAGCATTCCAGTCCCCTGAAGCCGATCTCCAGATAGATCAAGTCCAAAGATCGAGTTCAGAAGTTCATCGAAGTTCCCATGCCAAGCGAAGTTTTGACCGTCACAGGCCGAGGGATCCCCCTGCTGGGCAACGACATCGACACCGATCGGATTATCCCGGCCCGCTTTTTGAAGTGCGTCACCTTCGACGGCTTGGGCCAGCACGTGTTTGCCGACGACCGCGCCCAGGATCCCGGCCAACACCCCTTCGATCAACCCCAGTACCAGGGAGCCCAGATCCTCGTGGTCAATGTCAATTTTGGCTGTGGCTCCAGTCGGGAGCATGCGCCCCAAGCGCTGGCCAAGTGGGGGATCCGCGCTCTCATCGGTGAAAGCTTTGCCGAGATTTTCTTCGGCAACTGCTTGGCCCTAGGGATCCCTTGTGTCACGGCACCCCCGGCTGTGATTCAAGCCCTGCAGAAGGCGGTGGCGGAAAATCCCCAGCTCCAGTTGACGCTGGATCTGCCCAACAAACAGGTGCGCTGGGAGGCAAATACCGCTGCTGTGGAGATCCCCCAGGGAGCCTGGCAAATGCTGGTGCAGGGCACCTGGGACGCCACAGGACAACTGCTGGCCGCCCAAGCCCAGATTCAGCAAGTAGCCGCTTCTTTACCCTACGTGCGTTGGCAGCGAACCCGTTGAGCAATCCTCTCCCCCCTGATACCCATACATGGCTGGGCAGTGCTGACCCAGATTTTCTGGATTTGGCGATCCGGGAGATAGAAGCTGCGGATCCAGAGGCTGCCGTGCAGCGGCTAAAGGAAGCACCTGGCTTGGTATGGGTGTGCAGCCAACGCTCATTTGCTGACCTGGCTGAGGCTTGGCAAGCTGACCCGCCCATTTTTTTACGCCACATCTGCCCCATTCACCAAGAACGGCGGCTGGCCGAGGGATCCTTAGTTGAATTGCGCCTTGATGGGGAAATGTTGGCAGCCATTGACCCCGCCCTCAGCTTTTCGGTTCAGACGCGCCTGTTTGGGGAGCGGAATCTCAAGCCCTTCCAGGTCAATGAAACCTTGGCAGAACAGGTGATCGCGGCGGTGGGATCCCCCCTGGAGGTCAAAGACCCCCAGCAGGTAATCTCGGTGGTGATCCTGGCTCAACCGATGGGCATTCGCGCTTGGCTGGGCCTATCCTTGGCTGCCCAGAACCTCTCCAACTGGGCCGGTGGGATCCATCGCTTTCGGCGGGATCCAGAGCAAATCAGCCGCTCCGAGTTTAAGCTGCTGGAGGCCATCCAGGTGTTTCAGATTCCCTTGGTGCCGGGGGGACAGGCTCTGGATCTGGGGGCAGCACCGGGGGGATGGTCGCGCATTTTGCGCCTATATGGCCAGCAGGTCACAGCAGTGGATCCGGGGGACTTGGACGAGCGCCTCAGCCAAGATCCGGGGATCCGCCACCATTGCCTCAGCGCCCAAGCCTACCTGGCCCGTGGCCCAGGCCGGTTTCACCTGATCCTCAACGACATGCGCATGGATGGCCCGGCTTCCGCCCACCTGATGGTGGCTTTTGCTCCCCATCTGGAGCCACAGGGGAGAGCTGTGATGACCCTGAAGCTACCCCACCAACACCGCCTGCGGGTGCTGCGGCAAAGTCTGGAGATTTTGGGTAGTGCCTTCCCCCTGGTGAGAGCCCGCCACCTGTTTCACAATCGCAGCGAAGTCACCCTCTACTTGCAACAGGGGATCCCTGCCCCTCAATCTGCCGTTTCCACCACCTGAATCTCCCGGCGGAGCACCATTTCGCGAATGGACTCCAGCAAGCCCATCTCCTCAGGGGAGATTTTGCCGTCGGCCCGGATGGCGCTGACGATTTGATCCACCTCTGTGCGGGTGAGCTTCTTGTCTTCCAAGGCTCGATCCACCAGCGCTTGCAATTGCGAAAACTCCATAAGGCTCCTCTGCGCTTGAACAGGTCTTGTCGCCTCATCTCCTCATCCAAGCTACCCGCCCTGACCCAAATCTCCTGCAAGCGCAAGATTCTCTTCAGGTATCCTAAAGAAAACGTGAAACCCACCGAGAGGAAGACATCATGGCTGGCCCGGATCCCAGGAGCACTGCGCACGATTGCGCCACCCTCTGTCGAGATGGCTGTGTCTTGGGAGAGGACTGCCCCCACCGAGAGGCGGCTCGCCAAGCCGTGGCCTTTGTCATGAGCACCGACTGGGAGACCTTGATGCGGATCGCCGAATCCAAGAACCTACCCAAAAGCTCCCCTCAGGAGGAGATGGATCCCCTGCAGTTTTTGGAGAATTACCGCTTGGGCGGGTAGGCCCCAACCAGTCTCCCTAAGGACAAGGGATCCCTGCTGAGGATCCAGGGGTTTTGAGCCATACTGAGTTAGGTGGGATCCCTGGATTCTATGGTTTGGCCTTGGATCATCATCGGGTTAGTCCTCATTTCTGCCGAATTGTTTTTGCCAGAATTGGTTGCCGGCTCGGTGGGGCTGGCGGCGCTCTTGGCGGGGCTTTTGGCTTATTTGGGGCTGCCGATCTGGGTACAATTTGCCAGCTGGATTGGGGCATCGGTGGTGTTGATTATCCTCAGCCGCCGTCTGGTGCCCCATGGATCGGTTCAGGTAGAGGAATCTCGCGAGGCGCGGGCAATCACCCCCATTCCCCCAGGCGAACGGGGGCGGGTTTCTTATCTGGGTTCCACCTGGAACGCCAAGTGCAGCATTCCCAACCTAGAAATCCAAGCCGGGCAGGAGCTCTACGTGGTGGAGCGACAGGGGAATACCCTCATTGTCATGCCGGCCAAGATGCTCAAGTCCTGACCTGGACAAATGTTTGTTTCCCTTGTTGCCTTGAGCGAGGGATCCCTGCTTGGGTGTGCATCGGAGGCGGGGATCTGGCATAATCACAAAAGCTAAGCCGGGATGTAGCGCAGCTTGGTAGCGCATCTGCTTTGGGAGCAGAGGGCCGCAGGTTCAAATCCTGTCATCCCGATCCTGACTGCGACGGGAATTGAGCCGTTTACGCTATTGACCGAGAGTTTCCCACCTATCCAGAGCCCCGCAGCCAAAACCCGCATCTATCGGCAGGGGTACAGTCTTTGTCTTGAAGGCGCAAGAAGCAAACTCTTCGATTCTTCGATGCCATGAAAGAAATGGGCGGATCAGCTAGAAATCGCAGGAGCCCCGCACTGTACCCGTAGGGTCAGTGCCGGGAGGAATGCGGAAGTCACAATAGAACCATGACCCAAGTCCTGACCGTATCCTGCAAGCTCAAGGTGTCCCAGTCGCAGGCCGCCAAATTGGACGCGACTTTGGAGGCTTTTGGCCAAGCCTTGAATTGGGTCAACCAGAACACGCCGGAGAAAGTCGCCAACGCCGTTAAGCTCCAGTCTCTGTGCTACCGCGAAATCCGTGCCCGGTTCGGCTTATCCAGTAACTTGGCTCAG
>NZ_JANSIG010000126.1:0-5456 GCF_047461975.1 Synechococcus sp. R55.3
GCGTCCAATTTGGCGGCTTGCGACTGGGACACCTTGAGCTTGCAGGAGACGGTCAGGACTTGGGTCATGGTTCTATCGTAACTTCCGCATTCCTCCCGACCCTCGTCCTACGGACAGAGGGCGGGGCTCCTGCGCTAGTAAGCTGGACTTCCTGATCCTATCGCAGACGGGATCCCAGCGGAAAACGGCAGAGCCGGTGGCGCTGCCCCGACAAAATGGCCCCTGGGATCCACCGCAAAGGCAACCCCCAGCTCGATGAAGACGGGTACTGGGCTATCCCTTTGGGCAGAGCGGATGAAGTTCAAAGCCGTTATTGTTGGAAAGATTATTCAAAGACTCCCCCTGGTTTGCGCCAGCCCTGGGTTAGGCTATTGCCATCCCGGGGGAGCAAGAAACACCGCTGCTCTGCCCCAAAGTCCGCGAGTTGAGTGAAGGAAGGTTGAGGTGAATGGGAGACTGACCTGCCATTTCCCTGTGCTGCTATTGGCCCTGCCTCTGTGGGGATCCCCGACCTGGGCCGGAGAGTATTTCACCGAGGAAGTCACCAGCCCCAGCCTGGAGATCGTTCATGGCTGGCGGCAGGAGGTGTACGGCATTGGGGTTACCATCACCAACACCAGCCTCGGCTCCTTTCGGGTGCCCTTGGAAATTGATATGGAGGATCGGACTAGCTGTGAGCGGGCCGACTTGGTGCTGACCAACAATCGCATCATGCCGATGGGATCCTTCCAAGATTGCATTCTCAACATCTTTCCCTACCTGGATAAGTTCATCAACCAAGAAGTCGCCAGCATCCGAGTCACCCTAAAAGGGCCAGCTCCCCTCCTGGAAATTCCGGTAGAGGAGTCGGATCGACTGATTTTGGCCCAGGTGGCCAACCAATCGCGGGAAGCCTTTGTTTTCTTTCAGCAGGAGTTGGCCCGTGTTTTGGAGCTGCTGAGGCAGTCGGATCCCAAGCAAAGCGAGACGGCCCCACAGCCTGGCACCCCAGTTCCGACCGCCACCCCAGCCGAGTCTGCCGCTAGCCCAGGAGATTTTGTAATCGTGGGATCCATTCGGGAAGAACGAGTGGGGGCCGGTAGCCGCCTAAGCGTGGAAGCGATCAACCGCAGCACCCGCACGGTTCTCAACGCCCGTGCTCGTTTCACCTTCTATCGGGGAGAAGAAGTTGTCGATACGCGAGTGGCAGCATTTGAGCCCAGCGACGTGCCCCCCGGACAAAGGGCCTCCGCCAGTGTGCTGAAAACCGAGGCCAATTGGGATCGCGTCACGGTGACCTTCCAGTGGCAGTAGGGTTACTTCAGGGAGCCAAAGCGTTGCCGCGAATCAGGCTGCCCAGGGTTTTGACCGTGATCTTGAACTGCACCCAAGGGCTCATGGGCACTACCGTCTTGTAGAGGTAGCTGTCAAAGGTCATCCTCTGCACGTCCCGGTCGGCGCACATCTCCACAAAGGCTTCGCGAGTGGCATTGGAACGGTAGAACACCCGCTGCAGGATGTCCAAGACCTTGTAGGTCAGGCCGTACTGGCGATCCCAGCGCTTGAGATACAGCTTGAGATCCTCTTCGCTGGGGATGCGCGCCCCACCGTTGGAGGTCTCGACGATGGTCTCGGCGCACATGCGGCCTGACTTGGCGGCAAAATAGATCCCTTCGCCGCTGGATTTGGTGACGTATCCCGCCGCATCTCCCACCAAAGCAGCACGGCCCACCACGCGGCGCGGGCGGGGATGCTCTGGGATCGGATGGGCTTCCACCTTGATCACCTGGCCTCCTCGAATCCGCTCGGCAGCACGGGCGCGGATCCCAGCTTGCAACTTTTGGATGTGGGCTTGGTTTGCCCTCATGGTGCCGGTGCCCACGGCTACATGGTTGGACTTGGGAAACACCCAGGCATAAAAGTCTGGAGAAACATCGTCCCCCACATACATTTCTGCCCGCTCTGCGTAGTAGGCCATTTTGTCGTCTGGGAGCCGGATGCGCTCCTGAAAGGCCAGCGCATAGTTGTAGTCGCCAGCACCAATGGCTTCTGCCACCTTGGAGTGGAACCCATCCGCCCCGATCACCACATCCACAGCCAAAGAACGCGGCACCCCTTGCCTCGATCCGTCGGAAAAATCGTTGTAGTGCAGGATGTAGGGATCCCGGCCATTCTGGGGGATTTCCAGATGCATTACCTTGCCGTTGATCAGCTCCGCCCCTTTTTGGTGGGCACGATTGCGCAAGAAGGCATCCAAGATCTCGCGGCGGCACATGCCGATGTACTCGTTTTCTTTTTCGAGGGCGATATCCACCTCATAGTTGGAAGGGGAGATCATCTTCATCTTGCGCACTTTGCGGTCGATGATCCCCTCGGGGAGGTCGAACTCGGAGACCATACAGAGGGGAATGGCGCCCCCGCAGGGCTTGGCGTTGTCCAGCTTCCGCTCAAACAAAAAGGTTTCAATTCCCGCTTGGGCTAGAACTTCGGCAGCAGAGGCTCCGGCTGGGCCGCCCCCCACAACAGCAACTCTCAGACTCAAGGTGCTCTCCTCGATGCAAGTGCAACTGGCTCATCAGACAGCAGGCATCCTACCACAGCTCCTCAGAAGCATTGCGGACCTTGACGAAGTGTTGCAGAGTGGAGGGCTCGCGCTCGCTGTGTTTCTACAAAAGGCCCCGCCGCATTTGATCCCAGAGGTTGAGATAGGACTCGGCTTCGGCTGAGCTCAGGGGGCGCCAGATCTCCGAGCGTTGCCAAGTGGAGATTTGCAAGTCGGCTCTGTGTTGCAGGCGGGGGGCAAGTTGAGCCAAATCCAGCGGCAAAACCGAAGGGATCCCGCTCAGATTGACCAAGCGGGGGGCAAATTCAGGATTCAAGACAAAATCAAGCCAGTCAGCCAACAGGGATCCGGAATCCGTCTGGGTTGATTCTGTGTGGGCATTGTCTTCGACGTGGGGTCGCACCCAGACATCCCACCAGATGGCGGATCCGGAGGCCGGGATCACCACTGCCAGCTCAGGGTAGTTGGCTTGGGTGGCGTAGAGATCCTGCGACCAGCCCACGGCCACCCAGCTATCGGCCAAGCGCAAGATGGGCAGGTAGTCGGAAGAGGTGTAAGTTAAAACCTGGCGATGCAGGGATCCCAGCTCTTGCCGTAATTCCACATCCTCAGGGTTGAGGGGATCGTTGTAGGAGCGGCCCATTTTCTTTAGGGTTAGCCCAATCACCTCCCGCGGGTGATCCGGCAGAGTCAGTTTGCCGGCCAGCTCAGGCCGCCACAGATCCGCCCAGTCCCGAATGGGCTCCCTCACCCGATCCCGGCGGTAGGCAATGGCCGTTACCCCCCAGCGCCAGGGCACACCCCAAATCTGCCCCTCCCGGAGTGCCGCAGCTTGCCAACGGGGATCCAGATTCTGCCATCGTTCTCCCAACAGGCTTGCCGGCAGAGGAGCCAGCCAACCGGCAGCTATGGCCCGATCCAAAGCGTCGGCCCCCAACAAACTCAAAGCCGCCACCGGCAGCCGCCGCCGGAACCATCCCCCCGGATCCCACCAGGCTGCATCAGCCGGCTGAACACTTTGCCGGAGATAGGCCAACAACTGATCCCGACTATCCAACAGTTGCAGCCGAAAGCGGGCCTGAGTCCTGCGGCGAAACTCGTTGAGCAAACTGGCAGGGATCCCTTGCTTAAGCGCCACGATAAGAGGCAAGTGCGCATCCGGCCCCCCACATCCTGCTGCCACCAGCCCCAGCAGGATCCCCTGCAGCAGCTCACGCCGGCTTAGCCGTATCTCGCCCACAGCAGTACCGCTCCACCAGAATGAGAGCCACCAGATCATCGTAAGCCTTGGCCGGCACCCGCATCCCCTTGGGCAAGAGCCGCTGCCATCCCTGCGGTGGGTAAAAATCCCAGTAGCGCTGACGGGCTTCTTGGGAGCTGTGCCGCTCGTCCACCAGGACAATCTGCTGCGGGGGGAGAATGGATTCCAGTTGAGACTTCCAGGCTTGGGCCGTCGTCTGATTGCCCAGGATTACCTGCTCCGCCTGAAACTGTTGCCGGAGCGTTTGCAGTCTAGATAGCGCTGCCGAAGAAGGGATCACCTCCCGGTGTAAAACCCTCAGCTCCATTGGCGCAAGCGCCTGCACCTGCACCACAGCTATGCCGCACTTGTCGCGCCCTGGGTCGAAACCGATCAGCACTCGTTCGCTCTTCAGCCTTGCCGAATGGAGTGAATCCGTCATCCTTCAGGGCGCCCCGCCTGTTGAACTCCAGGAGAGCCGGGTTGACCAGAAGCTTCCGCCATCAGAAAACTCACCCGCAACGGTCCTGCTGTGTAGATGTCGGTGTCGGCAACCAGCTTCACATCCAGAGGGGTGGTGCTCTGGCGGAGATGCTGCACAACCTCCAGAAACTTGACCTGGGAGAACTCCCCAACGGTGCCGGTGATGGGATCCGAGAGGAGCCCCTCCTCCTGCGAGCGCTGATTGGCCTGGTTCAGCAGCCCCAGCAGTTGCTGTTGGATCTGATTTTCGCTCAAACCCGGTTGAATCACCCCGTGGGCCAGCACGGATCCCTTGGGGAAGATCCGCTGGTTGGGGTAAATCTGCACGAGCACAGGCACAGGCTCCCCCTTGAGCCGGTTGGTAACAGAGAGAATGCGCACCGCCCAGCTACCGGGTTCTCGCAACTTCTCCAAGGCTTGATCGGCATCCTCGCGGCGGATCAGGATCGCGTTTTCCAGAGGGGGCATGGGCTGGGATCCAAGGGCAAGGGCCCGCTGTTCCGCCTGGGCCAAAAGTTGCTCAAACTGCTGCCGAATCGCCTCTGGCTTTGCCCCCCTTGGAGCCTCCACAACCCCCGTTGCCAAGACTTCCCCCGCCAAGATGGCCAGTTCCCCCCGCCGCAGCCGCACCGCCAATTGGTTGAGCTGCTCGATCTCCTGCTCAAGCTGGTTTTTCTGGTTCTCCAGTTGGGTTAAGGCCGCCTGCACCACATCCAGGGAGCGCTCCAGTTGATCTCGATCCAGTTGCAGGGCTTGTTTTTGCGACTCCAGGGTGGCAATCATCTGCCGGGCTGACTCCACCTCTGCCTTCACCGCCTCCAACTCGGCCTGGGCTCGATCCAGACTGGGCTGCACCTTGGCCAGTTGCTCGTTGGCTGCCGCCAGCTTGGCCTCCGCCTCCTGCCGCTCCTGCAGCGCCACCGCCAGTTGATCGCGCACTTCGCTCAGGCGGGTTTGGGCTGCCGACTGCTGGCTGCGAAATTGGTCGAGATCCATCTTGAGGTGATCCCGCTCAACCCTGAGAGCGGCATTTTCCGCTTCCAAGAGGGCTTTTTGGCGGTTGAGGGCCCGCAGCTCTTGCTCCGCCTGGGCAATTTGGTTGGTGTAGCTGAACAGGGCCTCCGACAGAGAGCGGTTGAGGAGCAGCAGTGTGCCCAAAGTCAGGGCGGAGATGCTCACGCCGGTCACCAC
>NZ_JANSIG010000127.1:0-5188 GCF_047461975.1 Synechococcus sp. R55.3
AAAAAAACCAACTTCATCCTCTTTCCTCTATAAATTACTCTCTCTATCCTAACATAAGATCAACACGACCTAGGACACTGCACTCACACCTAAAACATTGGATGCACCAGTCTAGAAGGCTTTCTCAGTAGCCCAGGTGTATCACCCTAACCTGAAACGACCATATGATCTGACTCAATCTAGAAACCCCCCCTAGCTTGGTTCAAGGAAACACCAAGCCGGAGTGTTGATGCAGTGGCCAAGGCGGGTTGTCGTTATGCTACCCGCTACCCCAATGTCATTCAGAAGGTTGGGGGGAGGGCTGGGCATAGCGCTCCAGCAGGGATGCGCTTTTCAGTTGCCACTGCAGTCCCATGAAGGCCCAGTCGATAAACTCGTTGATCTCCTCAGCGCTGAACTGCATGGCTTTGCCGATCTGGAAAATAAGCTCCTCTTCCTTTTCCACCAACTGGCTGTTCACCACCGCCATCGCCGCCAGATCCCGCAGGATCAAGGCCCCCGCCGCGTTGCGCATGGGCGGGATCCCACTGATATCCAAAGGCGCACCTGTTTCATCCGCCAGATAGGTCTGGGCCAGTGGCGCTTCGATGCCTACCCCTTCTGCAATTTGCATAAAAAAAGAGGTTTCTTCTTCGTCCAACTGGCCATCCACTCGGGCCACCGCGATCAGGGCCTTGAGGTAGAGCTGGCGCTGCTCGTCTGTCAAATCGGCGTAGTTGATCATGGGGGTCGTCGCTGAGTGTGGGTTTTCTCTTTAACTCTGCCATGAAGATTGCCCTCCAAACCGGGATCCGACATTTTCCAGTCGAGGGGAAGATCGCCTAAAATAAAAAGCCTATGTCTACCGGCCAAGCGGCGAGACTCCGGGTAAGGTTCTGGGGCTTCAGCA
The DNA here is from genome assembly GCF_047461975.1 of Synechococcus sp. R55.3. Taxonomy (NCBI): domain Bacteria; kingdom Bacillati; phylum Cyanobacteriota; class Cyanophyceae; order Synechococcales; family Synechococcaceae; genus Synechococcus; species Synechococcus sp. R55.3. Next base: position 890 of record NZ_JANSIG010000127.1, read on the forward strand.
TGCTTGGCGGGTTTGCGTGAACTCTTTGTTGGATTTGGATCTTTACAGCTTGCGGAGCATCCCTTAAGGAGCGGATATCCCATGGTCAAATTGCGGCTCAAGCGCTACGGAAAAAAGCGGCAACCCAGCTATCGCATCATTGCCATCGAAAGCAAAAGCCGTCGTGAAGCCCGTCCGCTAGAGGAGTTGGGCTACTACAACCCGCGCACCAAGGAGACGGTCTTGGAAACGGCGGGCTTGTTGAAGTGGTTGCGCTGTGGCGCTCAGCCCACAGAGACGGTGGACAGTCTCCTCAAAAAGGCCGGCATCTATGAGATGTTGAAAGCAGGGGAAGGGGGAGTGGTGGCCTCGATTCGCATTCCGGCCATCGCCAAGCCTGAAGCTGGGATCCCTGAGGCGGCAGAAGAGGCCCCTGCAACAGAATCCGTGGCCGAGGCTGAGGTCGCCGATGTTCCCGAGTCTGAATTGAGCGAAGCTGCCACTGAGACAGCAGCGGCAGAATTAAGTCCTCCAGAAGCTGAAGTTGAAAAGCCTCAGGTTGAGGAAGCGGTTGAGGCCTAGGGTCGGCTAAGCTTGGCTTGGCCAGTTGTTCCCTCCTGTCGTCTAGCTCTCTATGCCAGACTACAAGGCTCTCGCCCATCTTTTGATCGAACCGCTGCTCAGCAGCGCCTCTCTTCAAATGGATGTGGAAACCACCTGTGGCGGGCGAAAGGTTTGGCTGCGACTGGCCTTTGACCCGAAGGATCGCGGGCGGGTGTTCGGGCGAGGCGGGCGTACCTTGCAGGCGATTCGACAGGTGATGATGGCTGCAGCTCAGTTGGCGGGCCAATCTCTGTACATCGACATCTACGGAGAAGCGGGAGAGCGGGAATGAGCCAAATTCTCACCTTTCTGGGCAAGGGGGGCACAGGTCGGAGCACCTTGGCCGTGGCGGCGGCTCGCGCGGCAGCCCAACAGGGGCGGCGGGTGCTGTTGGTGGGCCATCAGGCGGGGCCGGGGTTGGAAATGCTCTTGGGCGGGATCCCGCTTTCCGGCGAGCCGGTGACCATTGCTGCCAACTTGAGCGTGGTGCAGTTGCGGACAACCCAACTTTTGGAGCAAAACTGGACGGCAGCCAAAGAGCTGGAAGCCCGATACGTGCGCACTCCCTTTTTCCGGGAGATCTACGGCCAGGAATTGGGGGTGTTGCCGGGTATGGATCAGGCCCTGGCCCTGGAAGCTCTGCGCCGTTACGATGCCAGCGGCCAATACGACTGCATTCTCTACGACGGGCCGGGGGATCTGACCACCTTGCGAGCTTTTGGGATCCCGGAGGTGGCCAGTTGGTACTGGCGGCGGGCTTCCAAGGCTTTTTTGGGATCCGACTTGGCCAAAACCCTGCGACCCTTTGCCGAGCCCTTGTTGCGTTCGGTGAGCACTGTGGAGTTTTCCTCTCTGGAGGATCTGCCGGAGCGGTTGGGGGGCATGACTAACCTCTTGGAGCAGGGACGACAGGCCATTGCCGATCCGCGCCGTGTGCTGGCCCACCTGGTGACCACCCCAGACCCGATGGCCGTGCAAACCGCCCGTTACCTTTGGGGGAGCGCTCAGATGGTAGGGCTGACGGTGGGTGGCCTCTGGGTCACCCCTCTGGCTCCGGGGGAGGTCTCGGCTGCCGATTTTTTCCCGCTGACAGTACGGACACTCCCCCTGCGTCAGGGATCCGATTGGTCGGCTTTGGAAGCGGCAGTAGGAGGGATGTTCGCCGTGCCGGATGTGCCGCCGCCCGTGGCCATCGACGAGGGATCCCGTACAGTCAAGCTGTTTATTCCCGGCTTCAGCAAGGCGCAAATCGAGCTGAGCCAGTCGGGCCCGGAGCTGACCATCACCGCCGGGGATCAGCGGCGCAACTTGTTCTTGCCCCCCAGCTTGGCGGGTCGGCAGGTGACCGGGGCCAAGTTTCAAGAACCCTTCCTGGTCATCAGCTTCGGCTAAAACGATCCCCAGTTGTTCCCCTCTGTTCGCGTTAGCGGTATGGAGTCCTTGGGAGAGAGCGATGTTGGCCAAACGGATCATTCCCTGTCTGGATGTGGCGGCAGGGCGGGTGGTGAAAGGGATCCAGTTTGTGCAATTGCGGGATGCCGGGGATCCGGTGGAGCTGGCCCAGGCTTATGATCAGGCGGGGGCCGATGAGCTGGTCTTTTTGGACATCACCGCCACCCACGAAGAGCGGGAGATTTTGTTGGAAGTGGTGCGGCGCACCGCAGAGCAGGTGTTCATTCCCCTCACGGTGGGAGGAGGGATCCGCGATCTGGAGGGGATCCGGCAACTGCTGCGGGCCGGGGCAGACAAGGTCAGCCTCAATTCGGCGGCGGTCAGGGATCCGGATTTGGTGACTCAAGCCAGCCGCTGGTTTGGATCCCAGTGCATTGTGGTGGCCATCGACGCTCGCGCCAAACCGCAGGGAGGGGGATGGGAAGTGTACGTGCGCGGGGGGAGGCAGCCGACGGGGCTAGACGCGGTGGAGTGGGCCAAAACCGTGGCCGAACGGGGGGCAGGGGAGATCTTGCTCACCAGCATGGACGCCGATGGCACCCAGGCCGGCTATGACCTCGAGCTAACCCGGCGGGTGGTGGATGCGGTGTCGGTGCCGGTGATCGCCTCTGGGGGTGCAGGAGCGTGTGCCCACATCCGCCAGGCTCTGCAGGAAGCGGGAGCAGAAGCAGCGCTGTTGGCTTCTCTGTTGCACTACGGCCAGTTAACGATTGCCCAAATCAAAGCCGACTTGGCCGCCCACGGCATTCCGGTGCGTTGCTAACTCTGCGAGGGATCCTATGCAAGCTCAGGATCTGGCCGCTCTCTTGCCCAAGGTAAGTCGGCTGGCGGAGGCGGCAGGACAGGCTATTTTGCCCATCTACAGACAGGAGCAGCTTCAGGTAAGGGCCAAGGCGGATGCCTCTCCCCTTACAGAGGCGGATCTGGCCTCCCACCACCTGATCCTGCAAGGCTTGCAAGACCTGACCCCAGGGATCCCGGTGCTCTCGGAAGAATCGGGCGGGATCCCTTACCCAGAGCGGCAACAGTGGGAGCGGTTTTGGCTGGTGGATCCCTTGGATGGCACGCGCGAGTTTATCGGGCGCAACGGCCAGTTTACGGTGAATATTGCTCTCATCGAGGAAGGGATCCCCATCTTGGGGGTCGTCCATGCCCCAGCTCTGGGCCTCACCTACGCGGCTGCGCAAAAGCTGGGGGCCTGCAAGAGGGAAAGGACTCCGTCCTGCGTTCACGAACAGCCCATCCGCACCTGCCCTTACGCCCAAGAACCCCTACAAGTGGTGGCCAGCCGTTCCCACAGCAACCCGGAGACGGAGCAGTTCCTCGAGCGGCTGCGGCAGCGCTGTGGCTCTCTGGAAGTGAAGTCTGTGGGCAGTGCCCTAAAGCTTTGCCTTGTGGCCGAAGGATCTGCCCATCTCTACCCTCGCTTCGGCCCCACCATGGAGTGGGATACTGCCGCTGCCCAGTGCATTGTGGAGCAGGCGGGGGGAAGGGTTACCGATCTGGCAGGGGATCCCTTGCGCTACAACAAGCCCGACCTGCACAATCCATCCTTTGTGGCGGCTGCCGAAGGCATGGCCCAACTGTGGCAGAACCTGATCCCCTGAGGGAAGCTCCGGCTACATGCCCATCTCTGTGGGGTTAAAGCCATCCGGGAACTTGGTGTACTCGTCGTAAAGGGCACCGCGGAAATGGGTGTTGGTGATGATGGCTCCGCGCAGATCGGCCCCAATCCGCAGATCGGCTCGGTTCAGCTCGGCTTCGCTGAGGTCGGCCCTGAGCAATTTGGCCCGGTAGAGGTTGGCCCCCCGCAAATCTGCCTTCACCAACTTAGCCCCAATCAGGTTCACCCGTCGCAGCTTGGCTCCGCGCAGGTCGGCTCCCGAGAGATCTGCTCCCGACAAATCCGCCTCGCGCAAATCTGCCCCACTCAAGTCGGCATCCCGTAGGATAATGCCCTTCAAATTCGCGCCACTCAACTGCGCTCCGCTCAGGTTGGAGCCGGAAAAGTCCCGTTGGCCAGACGCATAAGCCTGCAACAGTTGCTTGGCATCCAAGAGAGGCTTAATACTTGCTGTTGTCATCGCTGTTTGTTCTGATACATTTACGCTGAACACTGCTGAACATCACTGTTCAACTATGCAGCGATAGCATTCTGTTTGTTTCCATTCGCGTTAGCGGGACGGAGTCCAAACAGAATGGCGGTATCCCGCAAAGCTTTGAGTAGAATACCCAAAGCGCAGTTTCCGTGTCGTCTTACTACCA
>NZ_JANSIG010000128.1:0-5055 GCF_047461975.1 Synechococcus sp. R55.3
AGTAATCCGTACTGAACATATTATACATTATTTTCAGTATAGTTGAGCTTATTATTGACTAGAGTCATGCTCTGTTCTCTAAAAGGCTAAGGGATCCCTGGGCCTCGCGATCTGGAGTAGCAGCGGGCTATCCTTCAACTGCTTACAAAGCAGTGAAGAAATCTGGCCTAAATGGGATGTGGCCCATCCAAAGCCCTGGGATTGCCGTTGGGATCCCGTTCACCCCTGGGGATGACATCCCCCCTGGCAGGATAGGAACTCCAGAGCAGGGGATGTATGATGCCTAGCACGGCTTTTTCGGAGCAATCGCAGAGAAAGCTGTACCGACAGGTTGTCCTGGGGATCAGCCAGGGCATGTAAAGGGGAAAGTCCGGTGCAAATCCGGCGCTGTGCCGCAACTGTGATGGGCTTGGGCTAGACCCATGCCCTCAGTCAGGATGCCCGCCTGCGGTTTTGGCTCGCATTTCTTCCGCGTCGCACGGAATCAGGAGCTTTAGGAAAATGAATCCCATTCTAGGTCTCAGCCTGGCGCTGGGGGGTCTTGTTTTGGGGATCCCAGCGTGGGCGCAGCCGGCAGCTTCCCCGCCCTCAGCTCAAGAGGTTTTGGAAACCGGCGTTAGCGCCGAGATTTTAAATCAACCCGTCACCACGCCTTTTCGTCGCCCCGGCTTGCTGCGGGATTCTTCCCGCCCGGTTTACGTCGTTACCCGCCAGCAAATTCGAGAGCAAGGGGCAAGAACCGTTCAGGAGGCCCTGCGCTACCTGCCCGGGATCCTCAGCGACGGCACGGCAGGAACCCAGTTGGGAGCCCTTAGCTCCCAGTTTATGCGGGGAGGACGAACGGCCCAGGTTTTGGTGCTCTTGGATGGCCGCCCCATTAACGACCTGGGCTTTTTTGGCGGGTTCGATCTGTCTCAGATCACTACAGATGTGGTCGAGCGTATTGAGATCTCTCCAGGTGGGGGCTCCACCTTATACGGCTCCGATGCCGTTGGCGGGGTCATCAACATCGTGACGCTGGATCCAAAGCCGGGATCCGAGACCGTGCTGGAAGCGGCTATCGGCAGCTACGGCCTCAACGAGCAAGGGATCCAGAACCGCGGCCAGGTGCAGGATCTGGGCTGGGTGGTCAGCTATCGCCGTCTGCAGAGCAACAACGACTTTCCTTTTGAAATTAGGCGTTTGGGCAGAGCCGGCAGGCGGGAAAACTCGGCGGTGGAGTACCACAACCTACAAGCCAAGCTCACCTGGCAATTGGCAGAAGGCCAAGTCCTAACCGGAAATGCCCTTTATCTCAACAAAGCGTTTCAGGTGCCTGGCAGCACCGAGTTTCCCTCCCCCGATGCAGGGCAAAACACCAACGACCTGCTGTTAGATCTCAGTTGGCTGTGGGATCAAGAGAGGGGATCCCTGCAAGCCAGGGTATTTTTTGACGACCTCAAATATCGCTTCAGCGCCCCACAAAGCCAGGGATCCCGGGATGAGATCCTGCGAACGGGGTGGGGATCCCAACTGCAATACACCTGGAAGGCTGCTGAAAACCTGGAGCTTACTCTAGGAGCGGATTACCGATCCATTTCAGCTCGCAACACCACCTTCTCCTTTGCCAGGGGATCCACCAATGTCAACTACGACAATACCGTGAACCAAGGGGCCCTCTTTGCCCGCCTGGATTACAAGCCACAGCCCAACTTTTATCTCAACTTAGGTGTTCGCCAAGATTCGAGCAATCTGGTCAACGGTTCGGCCACCTCTCCTGCCGCAGGGATCCGCTGGGTTTTGGCAGAAGGCACCACCCTGAGGGCCAATTATGCCGGCAGCTTTCGCACTCCCTTGATCTCAAACCTGTTCTTTCGGCTGCGCGGCTTTTTTGAAGTCGACGGCAACCCCAATTTGCGCCCGGAGCGGGGAGAGAGTTTTGACATTGGCCTGGATCAGGCTCTGGGAGATTTTGGCCTGCTGCGCTTGACCTTTGCCCATAACCGCATCCGCGATGGCATCACCTTTGTCAGCACTGGCCCGCGCAGGGGAACCTACGAAAACATTGAGCTCGTGGAATACACGGGCTTGGAAGCAGCCCTGGATTTGCGATTGGGGGAAAACTGGACTCTTTTTGCCAACTACACCCTGAACGATCCCATCATCCGCTCGGCGCTGGATCCCAAAGCGGTTGGCAAACAGCTAGCCTTCGTGGGAGCAGACAGCTTCAACCTGGGCCTGAGCTACCGCGATGCAGAGGATCGGTATGCCTCAGTTTTCCTGCATCACATTGGCACTTTCTTTACCAACAACGCCAATACCCAATCTCTGCCCGGCTACACCAACCTGGCTCTGCGGGGAGGGATCCCAGTAGCAGAAAATCTCGCTCTCGAGGTGGGAGTCGATAACCTGCTGGATGAGCAATATGAGGTTTTCCCCGGCTACCCAGGAGTGGGTCGCACCGTTCGGCTTAATTTAAGGGGCCAATTTTAGAGCGACTTGAGGCTGACTTTTAGCTGTCTAACTCACTGCTGAATCCTTGGCCAAGACATTGAGATCGTCTTTGCCTCTTCTCACACCCTTTGCTTGGACAGAAACCTATGACTATATCAAGGAGCACCATGTCTCGATCAACTTCCCAGTTGCCCATCCAAGCTGGCAGCGCTGCCCAGCAACCCAGCGGTCATTATCTCTGGGTTTGCATCACCTGCGGATCTCGGTGGGTTAACGGCCAAAAAGAAGGGATTAGCAAGGGAGAAATGCTGCTGTCTGCCCTGCAATCTCAAACCCTCAATCCTCAACTGACCCTGAAGCCGGTTGCCTGTATGAGCGGCTGCAGCCATGCTTGCGTTGTTGCGTTGGCAGCACCTCAAAAGATGACCTATGTTTTTGGAGATCTCGATCCAAAAGATGTGGAGCTGATTCTGCAGACAGCAGAGCTCTACCTCACCAAGCCAGATGGGATCCTACCCTGGGCCGAGCGCCCTCTCAAAAAAGGGGTGATTGCTCGTATTCCACCACTGCACTGAGGAGCTTTCTCATGGCCACTTTTACCCCCTGGATAACCCCCCTCCATCAAGCTTGGCAGGAAGTTTCTCTGACGGGTTGGACAACCCTTTATGAAGGGATCCCTGCCCACATCGACTGCTTGGGGCCGTTGCTCTACGAGCTGTTTCAAGAGCACTGGGCCGAGATCCAGGTGGGCCATGTGGCGGAAGGCGGGGTGCTGGAGCTGGCTTTCAAGAAACCTCCAGCTTTGTGCGTGCTCTACGATGGCTATCTAACCGTTGCCACCGAAACTTGGCACCTGCATTTGTGCCTGGAGGAGCACCAAGGCGGCCCCCATCGCAAGACCCCACCCGAGCTGCGCCGCAAAAGATTGGTTAGCCGTGCTGCTCTCTACCGGCGCCTCAATCCCCAAGGTCAGCCCCGCATGTGGGGAATCCAATTCTGGAATGGAGCAGAAGAACCTTTGCTACAGATTTTCCTGCCCAGCCCCTTTTTGGGGCCAGAGGAAGACTACCTGCCGGAAGGCAAAGCTGACTACCAAAAGCTTTCTCTTTACGAGCGCATCCGCGCCATCTATGTGCAGGGGAAAGAGCGGATCCCCTATGAGGATAACCCTCTTAAACGTCCCTACCTTGCCGTCTGTCGTTCCAGCCGTTGTTATCCTTCCCGCAACTACCAACCGGTTGTGGAAGCTCTGGAATCGGCTCTTCGAGAAGCCAACCTAGACGTACAGGTTATCACCTCAGGCTGCTTGGAAGTTTGCCAACAGGGGCCCGTGGTTTTTTACTCTGGGGATCGCACCTGGTACAAGCGGGTTACTCCCCAAGTAGCTCGGCAAATTGTTTTTGAGCATTTGCTTAATAGCTGTCCTCTGAAAGACCACCTTTTTCCAGGAGATTAAAGCATGATTGGCCTGCAATCGAGTGCTCAACCTATCCCCAGATCTTGCCGCTTGATCTCAGCCCCACTTTGGATACAAGCTGCTCAAGATTTGGCCCAAGGCTGGTTCTGGCCCAGCTTGTTTACCACCGTCGGCTGTCTCAGCAATATTGCTTATACATGTACCCTTCCTTTTGTAACTGTTGGTATTGTTGCAGGCACAACTTTAACCCGCCAAAGGGCAATCATTAGTGCTTTGATGATTTGGCTGGCCAACCAAATCTTTGGCTACACCTGGCACAACTATCCCCGCACTCCCGATTCGTTTGCCTGGGGGTTGGTGCTGGGGATCGGCACGGTGGGGATTGCTCTTGCTGGCGGTTACCGACCTCTGTTTTCTCAGTCCAAGCCGCTTCGGCCAAGGCAACTGCTGCTGAACTATCTCTGGATCCCGGCCATGCTCATCTTGGGGTTTCTGGCTTTTGAAGGGCTGATTTTGGCAGCCGGCCTGGTTTTGGGGGGAACGGAGGGCCTGACCCTGCCCATTCTGGGCAAAATCTGGCTGCACAACTGGCTGTGGACAGGACTTTGGATTGGGATCCACACCCTGCTGGTGTGGGACAGAGGACGTCGCCGGGTGTGGCTGGGAGAGGAGAAACTGCGGTGAGCTGCTCCCGTACAAGCTCTTCCCATCCCGTCAGCGGTGCGGAGCACTTTTGCAGTGATCTAGAACATCCCCAAGAGGGATCCAGGCCAAAATAGGGGCGACCTATGTGGGAGGGGATCCCTTTGCAACTCAGTCGCGTTAACAGTGAGCATGACTCTAGTCAATGATACGCTGGACTATACTGAAAATAATGTACAGTATGTTCAGTATGGCTGCTTGGTATGGCTAGGTATGTGAAACCGAGAGAGGCGGCGGATTATTTTGGGGTGTGTCTCCACACTTTGAGGCGATGGGAGCAGAAAGGTTGGATCAAAGCAATACGTACGCCATCTGGTAGGGCAAGAAGGTATGACCTCGACAGTTACATCAGAACGCCAAAGAAAGCCAAACGAGTCGTTTTGTACGCCCGAGTTAGCAGCCGAGGGCAGAAGCCAGACTTGGAGAGACAGATTGCAAGACTGGTTAACCTCTATCCTGGAGCCGAAGTGGTCGGAGAGGTTGGCGGCGGTCTCGACTTCAAA
>NZ_JANSIG010000129.1:0-5001 GCF_047461975.1 Synechococcus sp. R55.3
TAGGGATCCTCTTGTCGAAGATCCGCGTCTCTACACCCTAGCGGTTGCTCGGCAACGATGCTGAAACAAGAATCAGACTCATTTGCGTCTGTAGCCATTCCAAATCACGGCAACACTCCCCTCTCCCTTTGGAACAGAGGCTGGGGGTGAGAGCCCGGGAAACCCTCTCAGATGGATTTGACCGGTCTGCGCGCCCCTTTCATAGCCCTACCTGTCCTCAGTTCCCAATAGGTGCTCGCCAGATCCGGCTGAGGTTAAGAGAATCCCATAGCCCCCCAGCCCATCATTGACTATGATGCGGGCGTGAGGTGTGAATAAGTACCTAAACGATGGCAACCCAACGCATTTGCTTTGCTCAAGTCTCAGATGTCCACCTGATGCCCGAGACAGGGTGCCGCTGTTGGTGGATGTCGGATTCCCCTCGCCGCCAGTTGGAAGCAGCCGTTGCCCATCTCAACCAGGTGCCCGATCTGCACTTCGTGGTGTTTACCGGGGATTTGGTGGATCAAGCGGATCCGGAGAGCTTTCAATCTTTCCAGGAGATTGTTGCCCAACTGCGGGTGCCCTATTACCTCAGCCTGGGCAACCACGATATCGACACCCTAGGGAGAAAGGGACGCTTCAACCGGGATCAGTTTATCCGTTGGTGCCAAAGCCAATTTCCCCTGTCCCCGGCTCCCACCGGTTACGTCGATTACAGCCTTTCCCCTCTGCCCGGGATCCGCTTGATTGCCCTCGACGCCAGCCTGGGACGCTTCCCTTTGCCTCAGGGCGTGCTCCGCCCCTCCCAACTGCACTGGCTGGACGAACATCTGCAAACGGTGCCGGAAGAATGGCTGATCCTGCTGATCCATCAGCCGCCCTTCATTGCTCCCACCCAAATGGACGCGGTTTTGTTTCGCAAGTACCGGCTCCTCAGCGAACCAGCCTCGGCACTACACGCTCTCCTGGCCCGCCACGGGCGAGTGGTGGCGGTGTTGAGTGGGCATCTGCATGTGCCGAAGGTGTATGTCCGCGATGGGATCCCCTACCTGACAGCACCTCCTCTGGTGGGGCCGGTTTCGGCTCTGCGGGTGTTTGAGCTGGAGGTGAACCCACGGCGAGGGGTGTTGCGCTACCACTGGGTTAAGTTGCCGGCATTGGATCCCAGCCCCCTCTGGCACGGCTTGGTAATGGGGATCCGACGGGATCGCTGGGGACAAATCCCTCTCCGGGCCAAGGGATCCCGCTCTCTCCCTCTGCCCGCTGCCGCCTGGTAATCAAAACCCCTAAAGCTTGACCGAATTAGTGTAGATTAAAAAAAGCAAAAATCGTCGAGTTCGGTGTCTTCCCCCTATGACAGCAAGCCTTTCTCCTTCTAGCCGCTGGGAGCTGGCGGCTCAAGCGCTGCGGGAGCAGTATCAACCTCAAGTGGCGTCCCTGAGCGAACGGTTTGAGCCTTTGTCGGCAAGCGACCTGCTCACCTGGGCGGTTGAAGAATTTGGAGATGGGCTGGTGCTGGCCTGTAGCTTTGGCCCGGAAGACCTAGTGCTGATCGATCTGCTCACGGCGATTAACCCCCGTGTTCGCGCTTTTTTTCTGGACACCGATTTTCACTTCCCGGAAACCCTACAACTGCGGGAGCAGGTGTTGGCGCGCTACCCCCACTTGCAACTGCAGATCTTCAAGCCCTTGCTTACCCCGGAAGAGCAAGCAGCTCAATACGGGCCAGAACTGTATCGCTCTAACCCCGACCTCTGCTGCAACATCCGCAAGGTGGAGCCCTTGAATCGTGCTCTGGCCGGTTGCACCACTTGGATTACAGGGATGCGTCGGGAACAATCCCCCACCCGCGCCGATATCGGCAAGGTGCAGTGGGACGGCAAGCGCAACCGCCTCAAACTCAACCCGCTGGCTGACTGGACAAATGGCCAAGTTTGGAAATACATCCTTGACCACGGGATCCCTTACAACCCCCTGCACGATCGCCACTACCCCAGTATCGGCTGCCTCCACTGCACTGCGCCTGTTGAGCCAGGGGCGGATCCCCGCTCTGGACGCTGGAAGGGCACAAGCAAAACCGAATGCGGCCTGCATACCTAACCCATGACTGCTTCCTCCATCCTTGAGGTGGCTCAGTTTGAAATTACCCCCGGCTCTGAAGCCGCCTTTGAAGCCGCCATCGCTCAAGCTTTCATCTATTTGCAGCAGACCGACGGCTACCAAGGGCACCAACTGCAGCGCTGTCTGGAGCACCCTCAGCAATACCTACTGCTCGTTCAGTGGGGATCCCTAGAGGCCCATCTGGTCAACTTTCGCCAATCGGAAAACTTTGTCCGCTGGCGTGCCCTCATCGGGCCCTACTTTGCTCGCCCACCCCAGGTGTTGCACTACCAGTTGCTGACCGGATCCCCTTTTTGATTTGAAATAGGGCACCTGTCCACTCTCCACCTAGGTTGACCCCAATGGGACAGGTTAAGATGTGATATTATTTGTTTCCGGCCTTCAGGCAGATGCACAGCGGCATCGCTCGTAGGGGCTGTTAACTCAGTGGTAGAGTACCACCTTGACACGGTGGGAGCCGCTGGTTCAATTCCAGCACAGCCCATGTCCTTGACAGAAGCTCACAAGACTCTGCTCTGGGAGCGGGTTACCGTGCTGGGCCGAGCCTTACCCTGCAGGTCTTGCGAAACTGGGGATCCCTCACCGCCACGGATTCTACTGGTAGATGTTGGCCGCTTTTAGCATGTGGTAGGTGATCAGCAACTGAGTCAAAGCCAGGGGACAGCTCTGGAGCAGCTCGCCGGTGGTGCCGATCAACTGGCCGATGTTGGGGTTTCCCTCTAAGCTACAGAACTTGCCCAGGTAAGGGATTTCGTTGCAGAGCATCCGCTCCAATTCGATCACTTGGCTGGCCGTAGCATGGGCATCAATCTGCAAAACATCGACGGGCTTGCCCATATCCCGATCCAAATCCAAACGAATGGCAGAGCTAAGGTGATTGTCGCGGGCATTGAGGATTTGCCAAAAATCTGGGTGAGGAATGGTGGGGCGCAGCACCAAGCGTGCATTCAGCAATACCTCGTCTTGGTCGGATCCCTCTTGGGGCGGGTAAAAGGTGACCACTACATCGGCCCATTGGCGCTGTGGACGAATAAAAGCCTCTGAGTCGGGTTCGCGCTTTTTGAGCTCTTCTCGCACTTGCTCTTCGGTATATCCGCGCTTGCGGGTGTCCCGCTTAATCTTCCAGAGGGCGCGTAGATGTTCGGGAGGGGCCAAATAAACCTTGACATCGTAGCTATCCCGCATACCACGGGTAAAGTAGCCCAGCAGCCCTTCGACAATCACGTATTTGTTGGGCTTGACATACTCTGGCGGGTCAAAGGTGCCGGTGCTGTGGTTGTAGACGGGCTTTAGGATCGGCTGGCCGGTGCGCAGGAGCGTCAGGTGCTGCTGAACGATATCCAGGTAGTTGCAGTCGGGATGGAGGGCTGTAATCCCCAGTTCAGCGCGTTGTTTGCGGTCGTAGCGGTGGTAGTCGTCGGTGCAGATGACAGTGACGTTTTCTTCCCCCAAGACTTGGGCAATGCCGCGGGTGAGGGTGGTTTTTCCAGCAGCACTATCACCAACAATACCCAGAATAATCGGGCGCTGAGCCACGGATCCCTCTCCTGAATCGTGAACCTGGGGCGGAGAACTCCCAACAACACCGGCCAAACTCAACTTCGTTTCGACCTGCGGATGGCCCCGATCAGAGAACAGGGATTGTCGGTCAGCAAACGAAGTTAAGCAAGCATTATCGGCTCTGGAGGGTATTGGGGCAAGAGAACGTTACAGCTTTTTTCAGCGGAGCCCTATGGATCCCTATACTGGAGTAGAAGCACTGGAAGGCATCAAAGCAGCAAGGGTAGGATTAGGTCAGACCGCTAGAGGGGGAAGCAACCGATGGGATTGTTCGATCGGGTCAGCCGAATCATTAGATCCAATATCAATGCGCTGGTCAGCAGCGCCGAGGATCCGGAGAAAATCCTGAACCAGACCATTCAGGACATGTCTGAGGATCACTACCAGATGCGGCAAGCGGTTGCCCAGGCCATTGCTGCCCAGAAGCGGATAGAGCGGCAGTATGAGCAAGCACAGCAGAGTGTTGACGAGTGGCAAAGACGCGCCGAGTTGGCCCTACGCAACAACAACGAAGCTTTGGCTCGGGAAGCGCTGGTGCGCAAGAAAACCTTTGCCGAGACTGCCCAAAGCCTGAAGCGGCAGTTGGATGAGCAGACTAAGCAGGTGGAGATCCTGAAGTCCAACATGACCAAGCTGGAGAGCAAGATCGCTGAGGCCAAGACCAAAAAGGACATGCTCATCGCTCGCGCCCGCGCCGCCAAGGCTTCCCAGCAAATCAATCAGGTTATCGGGCGGGTGGACGCCACAAGCGCCTTTGCTGCTTTTGAGCGTATGGAGGAGAAGGTGAACTCCCTGGAGGCCCAGTCGGCGGCAGTAGCCGAGCTGGCGGTGGACAATTTGGAAAACCAGTTTGCCGCTTTGGAGGCGGGTGGCTCGGATGTGGATCATGAGCTGCTGATGCTCAAGGCGTCGATTCAGGGTCAGTTGCCCTCTGGGGAGGCGAAGTCCTCAGGCCGACCTTCCACCGCAGGTGAGAGCGAGGTCGATCTGGAGTTGGAAAATTTGCGCAAGGAGATTGACCAGCTCTAACAGGCGGAATGTCGCTCTCCTCCGACTCTCAAGGCTTGCCGGGCTGAGTTTGGGCCGGGGGGTGGTAAGCTAACCAACAAGAACTCTGACAGCCCTTCTGCCGACCAGCAGGGCAAAGTCTGTCAGTAAAGCGTTCCACCTCGAGTGGCAGGGATCCCCAGAGGGTAATCAACCTGCGAAAGGGTCATAGCCTGCTTCCGGCAGGGCTGAGGTTAGTTTGCCTACGGTTTTGTGAGAGCATGACTCTAGTCAATAATAAGCTCAACTATACTGAAAATAATGTATAATATGTTCAGTACGGATTACTAC
>NZ_JANSIG010000130.1:0-4768 GCF_047461975.1 Synechococcus sp. R55.3
AGGATAACTGGCGGAGAAAGGAACGATATTACTCAAGGGGAAGAATTGATAGAGGGCTGGCAGAGAGAGGATACCAAGGTAATTGAGGATAAAGGATATGATGCCAATAAGTTGATTGAGAAGATAGGGGAAGCTCAAGCGGTTATTCCGCCTAAAAGAAATAGAAAGATGCAGCGGCATTATGACAAGCATTTATATAAAGAAAGGCATTTAATCGAATGCTTTTTTCATAAGTTAAAGCAGTACCGGCATCTATGTTCTCGTTTTGGCAAATTGGCAAGAAACTTCTTGAGTTTTCTCTATCTCGTCAGTGCTCTCTTTTGGCTCAAATAAAAGATCAACACAACCTAGTTTGAATCGAAATGACTATGACGACAAAAAGTTGAACCACGCACCTCTGTATGGAAGGGCTCCCCTTCCTGGGGAAAGTCCTCGCGGAAATGGGCTCCTCGGCTTTCTTCCCGCAGCAGCGCCCCCTGCGCTACAAGACGGGCGAGCAAAAGCAGACTGCCTGCCTCAGCCTCTTCCCGGCTGGCCCAAGGCTTTTCCTGCAGGGGAAGTTCCTTGACAAAGGCCAGAAAAGCCCGCAGCCGTGTTCCCTCGCGCACAACGCCCAAAGCTTCCCCAACTCGCTGCCTCAGAGCCGGCACGATGGAGGGAGATGCCGCCAGAACGGGTAGCCTTTGCAGTCGCCGGGCGAAGCTCACCTCTCCCAAGTCTTGCAAGGCAGCCAAAGCAGCCCGCTTGCCCATAACCAGCCCCTCCAAGAGACTGTTGGAAGCCAAACGATTGGCCCCGTGTAGCCCCGTGGAAGCCACCTCCCCGGCAGCATAAAGGCCCGGCAGTCCGGTGAAGCCGAAAGCGTCCGTTCGGATCCCACCCATCACGTAGTGAGCGGCGGGAACAACCGGCAGCAGATCCTTGGTGGGATCCAACCCCAAGGCGCGGGCAGAAGCAACAACGGTGGGAAAACGCTCCTCCAGATGTTCGACGACCCGCAGATCCAGGTAGGTTCCCCCTGTCTGCTCCCGCTCCCAGAAAACGGCTCGAGCTACCACATCCCGCGGCGCCAGCTCTCCCCGCTCCGCATACCGAGGCATGAAACGCTCCCCAAAGGCGTTGAGGAGAACGGCCCCTTCTCCTCTTACTGCCTCGCTCACCAGCGCTCCATTGGGCAAAGCCGTGGGGTGAAATTGCACAAACTCCAGATCCCTGAGGATGGCCCCTGCCCGCCAAGCCAGCACCATCCCATCGCCGGTAGCTCCCGAGGGAGCTGTCGAGACGGGGAAGAGGCTGCCAAATCCTCCCGTAGCCAGGAGAACTGCCCCGGCCCTCACCTCCACCGGCCCCTCAGGGCCAAGAAGCAAGGCCCCCGCCACCCTGTCCCCCGCCAGCAAAAAGCTGAGGGCTGTGTAGCCCTGCAAAGGCAGCCTGTTGAGGCGAGCCAGCAAACCTCTCAGGAGCCACAGTCCGCTCCGATCCCCCCCCAGATGGCGAACCCGCGCTTGGGAGTGGCCCCCTTCCCGGACAGGTTGGGGATGGAAAGGAAGGCCCCAGCGTAAAAGCCTCTCCAGGTGCAAGGGTGCTTCCTCCACAATGGAGCGGGCCACCTTTTCTTCCACCAGGCCACGGCCCGCTTGCAAGGTGTCTCGGAGATGGGCCTCTACATCCGCCTCATCCACAGGAAAAGCCACCCCACCCTGTGCCCAAGGGGTAGAGCCAGAGGGAAGGGGATCCTTGCTTACCACCAAGGTTGTCGCCCCCTGGGTTTCGGCCCACAGGGCTGCGTACACCCCCGCCACCCCCGCTCCCAGGATCAGCAGATCAGTTTGCCATCGCACTAGCGGTGCGATTTCCCTGCCGTAGGCATAGCACTCTTGCAGCAGCGCCACGTAGTCCTTGCGCTCCAATTTAAGCCCCGGCAGGCACTGCCAGCATGGCCAGAATCGACCGGCGAGCCTTCTCAGCCACGTCCTGGGGTACCTGAATCACGTGGCGCATCTCCTGCAGGGAGCGATAAATCTTTTCCAAGGTAATCTTTTTCATGTACTCGCAAACGGCCTCTGCCTTGACAGGGATGAAGGTCTTGTCTGGAGCTTCTTTCTTGAGCCGGTGGAGAATGCCCACCTCAGTAGCGACCACGAACTCGCGGCTTTCCGAGGTTTTGGCGTAGCGCACCATGCCCTCGGTAGAGAGCAGCTTGGCATCCGGTTTGAGAAAGAGACAGCTAGAGCCGCAACTGCACTCGGGGTGAATGAGGAACTCCGCTCCAGGGTGCTCTTCCACCATCGCCTTGAGGTGCTCTTCCCGGATGCCGACATGCACGTGGCACTCTCCCGGAAAGAGATCCAGCTCCCTCCCGGTTACCTGAGCAACGTGGGCTCCCAGAAACATATCCGGCACAAAGAAGATGGGGCGATCCCGGGGCAGGCTGGCCACCACTTGAACTGCGTTGGCGCTGGTTACGCAGACATCCGCCAGGGCCTTGATCTCTGCAGCGGTATTGACGTAGGCCACCACCAAGCCCTCAGGGCAGGCTTCCTTCCACCGCAGCACATCTTCTGGGCGAATGCTGTCGGCTAGGGAACAGCCCGCCTCCAGATCCGGCAGCAGCACCGTCTTTTCGGGGTTGAGGATGGCAGCCGTCTCTGCCATAAAATGCACGCCCGCAAAGACGATCACCTGGGCGCTCGTCTTTTGAGCCTCTCGAGCCAGCCCCAAGGAGTCTCCCACAAAGTCTGCTACCTCTTGAACTTCGGGGAGCTGATAGGAATGGGCAAGGATGACCGCCTGCCTTTCCTGTTTGAGCCGAACAATCTCCTGGACGGTCACGTCAGCGTTGCGTAGCAATAGAGTCTCTCCTTATCATTCTCGACTTCTTGTCGCGACAGCGTTGCGTAGCAATAACGGCTTTGTTCCTCTGTAAGCTGGACGCGATCTAAGGACTTTGTCCCGCTAATGGGCTCGCAGGAGCAGCGCGCAGCGATAGCAGAAAGCGTATCTCCTGCAGTTGGCTGACTCTGCTTTAGCCAAGACGCTCGGAGAAGCCTTTCGCGGCGCTCGGTTGAGCTGGAGCTGGGCCTAGGTTGTTTCCCCAAAGTAGCATCGGTTGCGACGGCGTTGCGCAGCAGTAAAACAGCATCTAGCGAGGACTTGGCTCAGGTTGACATTCCCCCCTGCATAAAGGCAGGGGATTCTTTCAAGCACTCCGCGCCGTCATAGGCGTTCGCGAAAGCGTCGTGTAGCAATGAAGCAAAGGCCGTCCCAGGGGGCGGGGCTTGTTCGCTTTAGCAGCGCGGAGCGCTAAACCCGGTTTTCTTGGTCAGGCAGTGTAGTAGGCCGTGCCTTTGTTGACGAAGTCCAGCGTATAGGCAGCCCGGTAGTTGATGGTTGGCTCAAACACGCCGGCCACTGTCATGCTGTCGAAGAAGTCTTGCCAGCGTTTGTCGGTCATGGCGCCAATGCCTTTTTCCAGCGCATCGCCGGACAAGATGATGCCGTACTCCTGCAGTTTCTCGAAGCTATAGGCCAACTGGGCATCGGTCATTTCCGGGTTGTCCTGCTTGATCAAGCGATAGGCCGGACGGGGATCCTCCAAAAAGCTGTACCAGCCCTTAATCGAGGCATCCACGAATCGCTGCACCAAGTCGGGCTTGGTTTCCACCAGTTGACGACGGGTTTCGATGGTGGTGGCGTAGGGTTTGTAGCCCAAATCGGCCAGGAGGAAGACCACCGGCTCAAATCCCCCTTCCTGTTGGATGGCAAAGGGCTCAGACGTCAGATAGCCTTGCTGAGCTGAGCTGGGATCCGCCAAAAAGGGGCCGGGGTTGAAGTTATAGGGGCGAACTTGGTCGTCGGTGAAGCCAAAGCGGGCCTTCAGGTAGGGCCAGTAGGTGGCAAGGCCACCTTTCGAGACAAAGATAGGCCGGCCCTTGAGCTCTTCAAAGCGCTGGGTGCCAGGGTGGGCCATGATGATCTGCGGGTCTTTTTGAAAAATGGCCGCCACGCACACCAAGGGGATCCCTTCTCGCACGGCATTGATCACCCCTGTGCTTCCTCCCATGGCAAATTCGGCAGCTCCACCGGCCAAAACTTGGGTGATGTTGATGCCAGGGCCACCCATCTTGATGGTCACATCCAGGCCATGCTCGCGGTAGATGCCGGTCGCCACCGCCTGATAAAAGCCGCCGTGTTCCGCCTGGGCATACCAGTTGGTAGCGTAGGAAACGCGATCCAGACCGGATCCCTGAGCCACTATCAGGGTGGGAGAGGGTTTGCGCTGAGCTTGGGCACCCCCTGCAGCCAACAGACCGCCCCCAAGGGCTGCGGCCCCCACCTTGAGAAGTTGACGGCGGCTCAGAGCGTTGGTGTTCGAGTCAGAGGGTCGAGGCGAAGCCATATCCATTCTTCCTAACCTAATCCTTGCAGGGTGTGAAGCGGCCAAAGGCGCAGGTAATTTGTAACACTCCATTAAACCAAAAAACCTTGGACAGAGCGGTATCTCCGGCTACCGGTACTTGCAGACGAGATCCGCCGGCATTGGGTTCCATCGGCTAGAGACCAAGTTGCCCAGCAGCCAGCACCTCAGCTCAAGAATGGCAAGGGGAACAAAGCCCGAAACCAACCTTGCCCCGATCTATCCCAAACCTGTAGCCACCGAACCTGACCGGCGCTCGAAGTATGGTCATTTTGATTCAAACTAGGTTGTGTTGATCTTTCATTTGAGCCAAAAGAGAGCACTGACGAGATAGAGAAAACTCAAGAAGTT
>NZ_JANSIG010000131.1:0-4529 GCF_047461975.1 Synechococcus sp. R55.3
GAATGTGATTGCGCTCTTGGGGGCTGTCGTAAACCAGCCTAGAGGTCCGGGCTTGTTTTGTTCTCTGGTAGAGCAGAGCAGGCTCAGGGCTACTGAAAGCCCGCTCCGTACCGCTTAGCGGTCGGAGCCGGGTAGTTTACCATAGTTCGACAAGAATCCAACTCAAAGAGCGCACCACTTAAGGTATCCATCTGCATCTGTGGCTGTAACCTCCTCTCCGCCTTCCCGTTCCCGCGCTTTTGACCTTTGGCCTCCCCTGGCCTTAGTTTTGCAGCGGATCACCCAAGCCGTACCGGTGCTGCTGTTGATCACGCTGCTCAGTTTTTTGCTGTTGCAACTGGCCCCCGGAGATTTTTTGGATCCCTTGCGGGCGGATCCCAGTGTCAGCCAGGAGTTTATTGCCCAAGAGGAAGCACGGCTGGGGTTGGATAAGCCCTTGGTTTGGCAGTATTTGACCTGGCTGGGCAACCTGCTGCAGGGGGATTTCGGCATGAGCTATACCTACCGGGTTCCTGTGTTGGGGTTGATCGCCTCTCGGGCTGGGGCCACCCTGCTGCTGGCGGTGTCTTCCATTTTGCTCACCTGGATGATCTCCATTCCCCTTGGGATCCTGGGGGCGCTGCGGCAGAACACTCCCTTGGATCGGGCGCTACAGTTGTTCAGCTATCTGGGTCAGGCCATGCCCAGCTTTGTGCTGGCCATTTTGCTGCTGATCGTGGCCCAGAATGTCGGCTGGCTGCCGGTGGGGGGCATGACCAGCGTGGATTTTGCCGAGCTGAGTATCGGGGAAAAACTGCTGGATTTGGGCCGCCACCTGCTTCTGCCCACCCTCGCCTTGAGCATCACCAGCTTTGCCGGGCTGCAGCGGATTACGCGGGGCAATTTCTTGGATGTGCTGCGGCAGGAATACATCCAGGCGGCGCGGGCCCGTGGGATCCCAGAGTGGCGGGTGATCTGGTTGCACGCGCTGCGCAACGCCGTCAACCCCTTGATCACGATCTTGGGCTTTGAGTTTGCCAATCTGCTCAGCGGTTCCTTTATCGCCGAGTTTTTCTTCAATTGGCCGGGGCTGGGCAAGCTGCTCTTGGAAGCTGTTCAAAGTTTCGATATCAATGTGGTGATGGCGGGGCTTCTGCTGGGGGCCATCATGCTCATTCTGGGCAATTTGTTGGCCGATTTGCTCCTGATGTGGGTGGATCCCCGGATCCGACCCGACTCACTGCTGTAGTTAACCATTGCTGCTACGGATCCCTCAAACAGGCGGCTCAATTGTGGAGACAATATCTCGAATCACCGCCTCAGCCTCTTGCCGTCGGTTGCCGGCCATCTCTCCCGACCCGGCCAGAGAAACCCGATGGGTCAGTACCGGCACGAACAGTGCTTGCAGATCTTCTGGTAGACAAAAGCTGCGCCCTTTCACCAGCGCCTGAGCCCGTGCTGCCCGCGCCAAGGCCAGGGCTCCACGGGTGGATACCCCCGCCCGCAGCAGCTTGGACACGCGAGTGGCCTGCACCACCTGCAGAAGATAGTCCGCCAGGGATCCATCCAAATACACCTGATCCACCGCCGACTGAATCTCTCGCAACTCTATCAGGGAGAGAACCGGCTGCAGAGCATCCACCGGCTCGGCCTGTTGCCGTTGCAAGAGTAAAGCTCGCTCTACCTCAGGGCTGGGGTAGCCAATCGACAGCCGTACCAAAAACCGATCCAACTGGCTTTCTGGGAGGGGATAGGTGCCGTGGTACTCCAAAGGATTTTGGGTGGCCAACACCATAAATGGGCTGGGCAGCGGGTAGGTGCGATCGTCCAGCGAAACCTGCTTTTCCGCCATTGCCTCCAGCAGGGCACTTTGGGTGCGGGGCGAGGTGCGATTGATTTCATCCGCCAAGACCACGTGGGCAAAAATGGGGCCGGGACGAAATTCAAAATCCCCTTTTTCTTTGTTGAAAAGGGTGAGGCCAAGGATATCTGTCGGCAATAGGTCGCTGGTAAATTGAATCCGCTGAAACTTGGCTCCCAAACTGTGGGCGATGGCCCGCGCCAAAGTGGTCTTGCCTACACCGGGCACATCTTCAAGCAAAACATGACCTTCCGCAACCAAGGCCGTGACCACCGCCTGCACCACCTGCGATTTGCCCTGAAACACGGATTCGATATTGGCAATCAGCTTGCCAATCTGTTGGTGCAAGGTTTGTAATCGCTCCGCTGGGATCCGTGCTGAACCAGACCGGGTGCTGACACTCGCCATAAACCATTCCCAAAGGGGCCTATTCCACCTTACAGGCTGGATCCCATTGCCAGCTCAGGGCGGGATCCCGCTAAACCCCAGTGAAAAACCGGAGTATCATAGACCTAAGCCCTCCACAAGGATGGATATCTTGGAACTGTCTTGCAAAAGTGAATATGCTCTCCTGGCCCTTCTGGAATTGGCCCAGCACTACAGCGATGGCCAGGTGCTGCAGATTAAAGAAATTGCGGCTCATCAGTCCATACCCGACCGCTACTTGGAGCAATTGCTGGCCACCTTGCGCAGACAGGGGTTGGTGCGCAGCCAACGGGGATCCAAGGGAGGCTACTTCCTGGCCCGAGCACCCTGGCAGATCTCGCTGCTGGATGTTATCCAGGCCATCGAGGGGGAAGATCTCAGCCGCTCCCGCGACTTGCCCTCGGGCGATCTCACCCCAGAGCGGGAAGTGCTCCTGAAGGCCTGGCAAGATGCCCAAGCTGCGGCGGTAGCCATTCTCCAGAAGACCACCCTACAAGACCTCTGCGACCGGCAGGCACAACAGCAACAGGCTCGGCTCATGTACTACATCTAGGCCAGAGGCTGGAGCTGGGATCCTTGGAAGGTTTTGGGTTATCCTGAAACCCACTGCTTTTTGAATTGAGCCCTTCCATGACCGTTCGCTCTTCTCGCTCTCAGGCTGCCGATACGTTTTTCGCGGAAGATTTTGCCCAGGCTTTAGACAAGCAAAACCTCAGCTTTCAACCGGGGCAGGTGGTGCAAGGCCGCATCTTCCAACATCAGAACGATGGCGCTCTGGTGGATATTGGCGGCAAATCCCCGGCCTTTTTGCCCCTCAAGGAAGCAGGGATCCGCCCAGGGGAAGATTTGAGTGCGCTCTTTCCTTTAAAGACAGAAGCCGAGTTTCTCATCCTGCGGGAAGATGCAGAAGGACAAATTGTGCTCTCGGCGCGGCGGCTGAGGCTGAAGCGGCTTTGGGAAGAGCTGGCCCAGAAGCAAGCCAACGGCCAGACGGTAACCGTTCCGGTGATCGCCACCAACAAAGGGGGGGTGGTGGTGGATGTGCAGGGGCTGCGCGGCTTCATTCCCCGCTCCCACCTCAGCCAACGGGAAAGTCTGGAGGAGTTGGTGGGGCAATCCTTGACAGCAAGCTTTATCGAGGTGAACCCAGAAGCCAACAAGCTGGTGCTCTCCCAAAGGGCGGCTGTAAAGTCCGAGAACCTGAGCCGCTACACCAATGGCCAAGTGGTGGAAGGCAAAGTCAGCGGACTAAAACCCTTCGGTGTGTTTGTGGACCTGGAAGAAGGGATAACCGGGCTGTTGCACATCAAGCAGGTCAGCCAAAGTTTTGTAGCCTCGCTACCGGATTTGTTCAAAC
Organism: Synechococcus sp. R55.3; assembly: GCF_047461975.1. NCBI lineage: Bacteria > Bacillati > Cyanobacteriota > Cyanophyceae > Synechococcales > Synechococcaceae > Synechococcus > Synechococcus sp. R55.3. Next base: position 3,624 of record NZ_JANSIG010000131.1, read on the forward strand.
CAGGCCAACGCATCAAAGCTGTTGTCATCGATGTGGATGAGGCCAAGGGACGGATGGCCCTCTCCCTGCGGGTGCTGGAAAAGCATCCGGGTGAGGTGCTGGAGCAGCTGGACAGGGTTATGGAGGAGGCCGAAGAGCGGGCCGGTAAACTCAAGGGGAGAATAACATCCGACGGCCAAGTCATCTGATCCCATCTCTGCCTCGAGTTCGGATGCAAAACCTGCAGAGGGAAAGCAAGACGCCTTACGGCAATCAGAGGAAAATCACACCTGACTGGTTATCTCCAGCAGCCAGGCCCGGTCGTGCTCAACGCCTTACGGCAATCAGAGGAAAATCACAGGAGCCAGAGGAGGACGATGAGCCGGCGCCGCTTCCGTGCTCAACGCCTTACGGCAATCAGAGGAAAATCACAACATACCTTGAACACCCCACTTCAAAGCTTTTGAAGTGCTCAACGCCTTACGGCAATCAGAGGAAAATCACCTGACTACAGCCCCGCCGATAAGCCGTGGGACATTGTGCTCAACGCCTTACGGCAATCAGAGGAAAATCACACTACTGGTCTACCAGAGGGCACGCGGCCGGCTCTACGTGCTCAACGCCTTACGGCAATCAGAGGAAAATCATTGCCCACTTCGTCAACTGCGCGCTACGCTCCAGTAGTGCTCAACGCCTTACGGCAATCAGAGGAAAATCACTTCTCACGGCTTAGTTTGGGCAAATTTCCGTCCAGGCTAACTCCGGCACATCATCACCTTCAAGAGTTCGGAGTGAGTATCTTCGCCAGCGAGTATCCCGCGATCCCACGTGATCAACCCAATACGGCAAGGTCAGGATCCCATCCTCATCTTGAATTAGCCATCTTCCCCCTGAAGGGACTTTCTGAATTGGTCTTACCGAGTTAAC
>NZ_JANSIG010000132.1:0-4519 GCF_047461975.1 Synechococcus sp. R55.3
CTCCAGCTCTACTTCAAAGTCCTGCGGGTCTATGAAGCAACTGGGGCAGAGGAAGAGACTAAAATCCTGCCGTCAAGCGAATGGGGCATCAGAAACCCCATCCGCCCATGCGGTGGGGTAGTTCATCAGTTTCCGGCTTCTCTGGCTGGATAAGGATCTTGCTGTTCTGCCCACTATTTCCTCTGGCTTCGTGAAACTTCATTCTCCCCCCACCCATCCGGTTGGCCGTTCCTCCAGCACGTTCTCCCTCGTTTGCGCGGTGGGCCTGATGGATCGCTATGTCCTCTCGGAGATGCTGCTGCCGTTTCTCTTTGGGGTGGGAGCTTTCACAACCTTGGTGATGGCGGTGGGATCCCTGTTTGAGCTGGTGCGCCTGGTGGTGGAAGCGGGTCTGTCGCTTTCGGCGGCGTTACAGGTGTTTGTGTTGCGGGCGCCGGGGATCATCGTTTTGACGTTCCCGATGTCCATGTTGCTGGCCACGTTGCTGGCCTATGGGCGCTTGTCTGCCGACAACGAGATCACGGCCTTGCGCGGATGCGGGGTGAGCCTTTACCGCCTCATGGTGCCTGCCCTCGTCCTCAGCTTGCTGGTGACGACGTTAACGTTTCTGTTCAATGAGCTGGTGGTGCCGGTGAGCAATCGCCAAGCGGCCACGACTTTGAATCGAGCTTTAAATCGGGATCCCGACTTCCGGCGGGAGAATATCCTCTACCAAGAATTTGGCGAGATCCTCATGCCTGAGCCGGACGGCACCTTTTCCCGGCGACAAGGGCTAACCCGTCAGTTCTACGCCCGCAGCTTCGATGGGAAGCAAATGCGCGGCATTATCGTCCTAGATTTTTCCAACGAAGCGCTCAACCAAATCCTGCTGGCCCAACGGGGACGCTGGGATCCCCAAGAGAATCTTTGGGTGTTTGAGGATGGCACCAACTACATCGTTTCTCCTGATGGCACCTACAGCAACATTGCCACCTTCAGCCGGCAGGAGTTGCGCCTGCCTCGCGCACCACTGGAGCTGGCTCAAGAGATCCGCAGCCCTGAGGAAATGAACATTCGAGAGCTGAACCATTATATCGAAGTGATTGCCAGCTCTGGCGATCTGCAACGGGTGCGTCGTCTACAGGTCAGCCTCAACCAGAAGTATGCCATTCCCTTTGCGTGTCTGGCGTTCACCCTGATTGGGGTGCCTTTGGGATTGCGCCCGCAACGCACCGGTTCCTCTTTGGGGTTGGGCATCAGTGTGCTGATTATCTTTGCCTTCTATGTGCTGCTGTTCATCACCCAGGCGCTGGGACAAATTGGGACGCTGGGGCCGGCAACGGCGGCTTGGTTGCCCAACTTCATCTGTGCCGTCGTAGGACTGGGGTTGCTTCACCGAGCCAATCAATAGCTGCTGGGCACCGTTTTTCCAGATGTAGGATCAGGGTTGCCTATGCATTCTGGAGAGCCCCCCATGGAAATCCAAGCCTGGATGAATTGGATGTTCGGAGGATTGGCCCTGCTGATTTTGGGGGGAGGCATGCTGATGATGTTCACCACGGTGTTCACCACCAAAGGGCCCCAGCCCGAAGATTCTCAGTCGGATCCCAAAAAGGGGTGAGCCTAGCCCAAGGCCCGGTGACCAGTGGGATCCCTGGCATCCAGCTACATGCCTTCATGGGTTGTCAGTCTGGGCCGAGAGAGAACTAGTCCCGCTCCTGTTAGCGGAGCCGCTGCAGAAGCGAGAGGGGTTTCTCTTCCTCTGGCCCTTTCTTTTCAGTCGCAGTTGGCAGGGCGGCTGTTTCTGTTTTCTGAGGTTCGAGCAAGAGCTTGGCGGCTTCTGACTCGACGGCTGGAGGACGAGCCGGGTTTTTCCCTTGTTGGCCGGGCAGGGGCACAGACTCCAGAGTGGCCAGTAAAGATTGAATATGGCTGTGGGTTTCCGGATGGTTGCTGGCGGCATGGGCCAAAAGGGTGAGCTGCTCTTTGGCTGCGGCCAGGTTCCCCAGCTTGAGATCCACCAAAGCCAGTTGATAGCGGGCCTTAAAGCTACTGGGATCCACCTCTACCGAGCGTTGAAAGGCAGCGCGCGCCTCCGCCAGCTTGCCCTGACGGGCGTAGATCAAGCCGAGGTTAAAAGGCACATCGGGATCCCGTTCGCTGGGCAGCACCAAGGTTTTTTCTTCCAGTTCAATCGCGCTCCGGTAGGCGTTGATGGCCAAGGTATGAAAGCCCATCTGCAGGTAGCGGGCTCCGTCTTCCTTCAGTTGGGCGACCGTCGGTTCTCCTGTCAGTAGGGTCATGGGCGGTTGTGCGTAGGCGGGCATGGCCATCGCCAAACTCAGCAAGCATCCCGCCGTTCTCAAGCCCAGGGGGACAGCCTGACAACCGCTCTGCTGCTTATTCATCACCATGATCTGTTTCCTCCAACCACATCAACACCACTTCATTCCACCCCTCTGGGCCGGGGAGCTGAGCCAATTGCCATTGGGGCAGGGCCTCACTCCAGAGGCTATCCGCAATTGGGCTGGGAAGCACCACTTTTTGCTCCGTCCACCGCAAAAAGGCCACATCGGGCGGGGAACAACCAATGCCCAAAGCCTTGATAGGGCCCAAATGCCGTTGATAGCAATCCAGCAGCCGCCGCACCGCCTGCTCCCCCGGCAAGAAATTGGGTTCTGCGGCCATCGTTGGCCGTATCCATCCGGTCAGATACCATTGCGGCAGGCTGGAGAAGTGGAGCTGACGCACCCGCAGCAGATGTTGGGTGAGGTTGGCCTCTTGTTGGGCAAAAGCTTCCCGTAGGGTTTCGGGATCCCCGGAATAGCTGAAAATCTCACTGTACTCTCGCTGCTGCGCCCGCTCCGCCTCTTCCAAAGGGATCCCGGTGGCAGCGGCCAGTTCAGAGGCAGTCCAATCCCCAAACCCGATCAAGTCCAAGTGGAAATCTTGGCGCACCTGTTGCAAGATGCTGCGCAGGCGAGAATAGGGCAGACCCAAGGCATACACGTAGTAGGGCGGTCGGTGTTGCCACTGCTCATCCAGAATGCCCGCCGGGAAGTAATGCTCAGGCACGTAAACGGCGGATCCATCCTCGCAGATGAACGGATGCTCCAGGCGTAACTGCCGCCGCACCTGCTCCAGTTGAGCACGGGTGCGCAGGCTGTAGAGCACCAAGGGAATGGAGCGGCGCTCTAGGGCAGCCAAGGCTTGTCGGGCAGCACCATAGCTGTTGGACTCCAGATCCAGCAAGCTGCCATCCAAACTGGTAAGGACAAGTCGCATAGGCGCAGGAAGGGAAAAGGTGCTGGCCCCGTCAGAATTGCAAGTAGCGCGACCGGGATCCCTGAAGCGGCCAACATTACCCATGATCCAATAGCTTGACCAATCTGAGGGGGGTTAGCCTCAAATGCTCTCCCTCAAAGCATCTGGGTGAATGGGCAATCCGTGCGCCAGAAGTGGTAAAAGCTCGATTGAGCACTACAGAATGCGTGTGTCGCCGAAGATCTTGGCTCAAAAACCAGCAGCAGAGAAGACAGACAGATTGAGTGGGTCAGTGGCTAGTTCTCTGTGCCGAAGGCGCGATCCCCTGCATCCCCCAGCCCGGGCAAGATAAATCCTCGATCGTTCAGCCGCTCGTCAATCATGGCGCAGAAGATTTGCACCATCGGGTAGTGGGATCCCAACCGCTGTAACCCTGGGGGCGCTGCCAATGCGCAGACAATCCGGACCAAGCTGGGATCCGCCCCCCGCTTTTTCAGCTCATCCAAAACCCACAGCAGCGTGCCCCCGGTGGCCAACATCGGCTCGGGAATGAGAATGCGCATCTGCTCAGGGATCCGCTCTGGAAGGCGATTGAGGTAGCAACTGGCCTGCAGCGTTTCCTCATCCCGCACCATACCGATGTGAAAGATCCGCGCCTGGGGCAAAAGGGCTTGACAACCCTCTAACATCGCCAAACCGGCTCGCAATACAGGCACAATGCCCAGCAGGGTATCCGGCGCAATGACCTCCGCGGCAACGGGTTCCAAAGGGGTTTGCACCTGAACGGTCTGGGTGGGGATCCACTCCCGCATCGCCTCATAGGTCAGCCAACGGCCCAGCTCCGACATGGCCGTGCGAAACAGGGGCATGGGAGTCTCCGCATCCCGAGCCACAGTTAGCCAATGCTTGATGAGCGGGTGAGGGGGGACATAAACACGAAGCTGCTGACTTGCCACGGGAGAATGCCTCAATCTGGGCGGTAGCATAGCGGGTTGCCTCAGCAGAAAGCAAGCTCTCCAATTGACTTGACCGCAACTCCATCCCGACCGGATCAATAGCTCCGGCAAATGCCCAACAGGTGGAACTCTTTGATCAAGCAGGGTTGGGACAGAACGAGGTCTGCAGGTTGTAGCTGTTCAGATTAGGCTACTGAGACAAGCCTTCTGGTTCAGTGCATTCAGCGCCCTAAGTGCGGGTGAAGTGTCCTAGGTCGTGTTGATCTTATGTTAGGATAGAGAGAATAATTTATAGAGGAAAGAGGATGAAGTTGGTTTTT
>NZ_JANSIG010000133.1:0-4200 GCF_047461975.1 Synechococcus sp. R55.3
TTGTACTTCATCAAAGCGCATTCCTCCCGGCACTGACCCTACGGGTACAGTGCGGGGCTCCTGCGATTTCTAGCTGACATCCTTGCGGCCAGATTTCCAGTGTGGGGTTTGCCAAGTCGAGCGGCTCTCTTGCAGGGGAATTGAGGGCTCAGGCAGTCCGGCAGACAGAAGCTGAAGCGGTACACTAGTCAGAAGCTTTTTTCATCGAGTCCCGTTGGGAAGACCTCTTGCGAAATCTGTTTCTTACCGGCGCTAGCGGCTGCCTGGGGCACTATGTGTTGGAGCGCCTGGCCCAGCAAAGGGATCCCGAGTTTCCGGAGCGGCCCGCCTACCACCTGTACGTTCTCATCCGCGAGACCAGCCGCCTGCGGCTGCCCCTAGAACGGCTGCCCGCCCCTATCACCCTAGTACCCGGCGATCTCCTGCGCATCCGGGAACACGCCGCTCTGCTGCGCCAGATGGACGGGCTGATCCACATGGCGGCAGCTTGGGGGGATCCCGCCCTGGCTTGGGCCGTGAATGTTACCCACACCCTGGAGCTCTTTCAGTTGTTGGATCCGGAGCGCTGTCAGCAGGTGATCTACTTTTCCACGGCCAGCCTTTTGAACCAGGACCTGGAGCCTTTGGCCATTGCCGGACGGGCCGGCACCGACTACATCCGCAGCAAGTACGAGATGCTGCTGCGGCGGCAGGAAAGCGGCTTCTGGCCGGAGCGCCTGCTCACCCTTTATCCCACCCTGCTCTTTGGCGGCAGCCCCCACCACCCCTACTCCCACATCACTGCCGGCCTCAAGGACGTTCTCCGCTGGCTGGATCTGATCCGCTTTTTGCGGGTGGATGCCAGCTTCCACTTTATCCACGCTGCCGATGTGGCCGAGATGGTGGCCTATTGGGTGGCCCATCTGCCTGGTGGCGGCGATTGGGTGTTGGGCAATCCCCCCCTCTCCTGGGATGAATGTGTGGAACAGATGTGTGCTTATTTCAAAAAACGGATTTATTTCCGCGTGCCTCTGCCCCCGGCTCTCGTTCGCGGCTTGGCCTTTCTATTTCGGGTGCGGCTTTCAGCCTGGGATGAGTTCTGTCTGCGCCAGCGCCATTTTGTTTACCCGGCCATTTCCCCAGAAACCCTGGGTTTGCGCTGCCACTTCCCCACCGTGGCCTCTCTTTTGGATACCTACCTCTAGACCACCTTTGAGTAACAGTAGAACTGGACGCTACTTCCTTTCCCTCTGGGACGGGGGGATGAGAGCCGAGGACCCAAGGGATCCCACTCGCCTCCGACAGGGATCAGCCGGTGGGGGCCACCGTTTCTCTGATGGCCAAGGCCTGGAGCTGGGCGGCAATGCGCTCGCGGTTGAGGTTTTGCCCAATCAGCACCAGTCGGGTCAAGCGCGGCTCCTGGGGTTGCCAGGGGCGGTCGTAGTAGGTTTCAAATCGGGATCCCACTCCCTGCAGCACCAGCCGCATCGGCTTGTGGGGAACGGCCACAAATCCTTTGATCCGGTAAAGGCATTCCTCTTGGGCCAACTGGCGTAGCTGAGCCACCAGGGATCCCGGCTCATAACCTCCCTCCAGGCTGAGGTAGAAAGACTCAAAAGCTTCGTGCTCATGCTCCTCCCCGTGATCGTGGTGGCTGGGGCGGCGCTCGAGCTGGTCTTCCACCGCTGCATTAAAGCCCAAGAGCACTTCTGGGGGAACCTGCCCCCGCTCACAAGGGAGGATTTGAACCTCAGGGCGCAAGTGGTGCCGCAGCCAGCTTTCCACCCGAGCTTGCTCCTCTTGGGTAATCTGATCCACCTTGGTGAGCACCACCAAATCGGCACAACTCAACTGATCCTCAAACAATTCCTCAAGCGGAGTCTCATGGTCCAAACTTTCGTCAGCCTGCCGCTGCGCCTCCAGGGCCGCCGGATCCCCCACCAGTTGCCCGGAGACCAGAGCCTGACCATCCACCACCGTAATCACCGCATCCACCGTGGCGCCTGTACGAATGGTGGGCCAGCGGAAAGCCTGCACGAGCGGCTTGGGCAAGGCCAGTCCTGAGGTTTCAATCAAAATGCAGTCTAGCTCCGCCCGCCGCTGCAACAGAGCTTCCATGGTGGGCAAAAACTCCTCCTGCACCGTGCAGCAGAGACAGCCGTTGGCCAGCTCCAGAATGGGGATGGATCCCTCCCCCTCACACAGTTGGCAATCCCGCAGCAACTCGCCGTCGATGCCCACTTCGCCAAACTCGTTAACCAACACGGCAATGCGGCGGCCCTGGTTGTTGAGCAAAAGGTGACGGATCACCGTGGTCTTGCCGGATCCCAGAAATCCGGTGATGACGGTAACAGGGATCTTGTGCATCTGCTCTGATGACTCAGCGCTCTTCAGTTTCCACCCCAAACTTTCTTTCTGCCAATCCTTGAGGGGGGGATGCCCAAAAAAAGGCCCCCGGCAAGGGGGGCCAAAGGTACATTCCAGAGGGACTTATGCCCTTATCGGATCGGCTTCATCCGGTAAACCGGCTCGTTCTCGCGGCTGATCCCTTTCTCAAAGCCAGCAGCGGCAGCGCGAGCGCGACCGGCATGCCACAGGTGACCCACGAAGAACAGGAAGCCGAAGATGAAGTTGTGAGCAGCCAACCAGGTGCGCGGGCTGGTGAAGTTCACCGTGTTGATCTCGGTAGCCACACCACCCACCGAGTTCAGGGATCCCAGCGGCGCGTGGGTCATGTACTCCACTGCACGGCGGGCTTGCCAGGGCTGAATGTCGTTTTTCAGCTTATCCAGATCCAACCCATTGGGGCCCAGCAGCGGCTCTTTCCAGGGAGCCCGCACATCCCAGAAGCGCATCGTCTCGCCGCCGAAGATGATCTCGCCCGTGGGGGAGCGCATCAGGTATTTACCCAGACCGGTGGGACCTTGGGCTTGGCCAATGTTCGCCCCCAGGCGCTGGTCGCGCACGATGAAGGTGAGGGCTTGCGCTTGCGAGGCTTCTGGGCCAGTGGGGCCGTAGAACTCGCTGGGGTAGACGGTGTTGTTGAACCAGATGTAGCAGGTGGCAATGAAGCTCATCAGCGAAACCGCCGCCAAGCTGTAGGAGAGATAGGCCTCCCCAGACCAGATAAAGGCGCGGCGAGCCCAACCAAAGGGCTTGGTGAGGATGTGCCAGATCCCACCGGCAATGCAGATGATGCCAATGTAGATGTGGCCGCCGATTACATCCTCCATGTTGTCGACGCTGATGATCCAGCCTTCCCCACCAAAAGGAGATTTAAACAGGTAGCCGAAGATCACGGCGGGGTTCAAGGTGGGGTTGGTAATTACCCGCACATCGCCACCCCCTGGAGCCCAGGTGTCATAGACACCGCCAAACCACATGGCCTTGGCCACCAATAGGAAAGCCCCCAACCCCAACAGGATCAGGTGGATCCCCAGGATGGTGGTCATCTTGTTCTTGTCTTTCCAGTCGTAGCCGAAGAAGGGGAAAGACTGCTCCAGAGTTTCTGGGCCGCGAATGGCGTGATAAATGCCCCCCAACCCCAGCACGGCGCTGGAGATCAGGTGCAGCACCCCGATGACAAAGTAGGGGTAGGTGTCAATCACCTCGCCCCCCGGGCCAACCCCCCAGCCCAGAGTGGCCACGTGGGGCATCAGGATCAGGCCCTGCTCATACATAGGCCGATCCGGCGTGAAGTGAGCCACCTCAAACAGCAGCATCGCTCCCGCCCAGAAGACGATCAAGCCAGCGTGGGCCACATGGGCGCCCAAAAGCCGACCGGAGAGATTAATCAAGCGGGCATTCCCAGCCCACCAGGCAAATCCGCCTTGGGTGCGATCTTGCACCACTGCAGAACCAAATGTTGTCGAGGTCACAGAGACCAACCTCCAATGATAGTCAGGAACAAGAGACACCAAAAAAAGTTTAGTTAACGCGAGCGCCTGCCGTTGGGCTCCCTGTCCACTGGGATCCGCGGCAGGGGATCCCTTGGGCAAGCGCTCATCCTCACAGAGCAGATCTCTAGGGATCTACCGCAGCTAAAGTCGAGCGAGCTCAGTGGGTTTAGAGCGCATTGCCGCGGGGGAGGACTTCTTCAGGGAACTCAAAGCGCTCATGCGGCTGGTCCTGCGGCGCCATCCACGCCCGAATCCCCTCGTTCAGCAAAATGTTCTTCGTGTAGAACGTCTCAAACTCCGGGTCTTCCGCTGCCCGCACCTC
>NZ_JANSIG010000134.1:0-4161 GCF_047461975.1 Synechococcus sp. R55.3
ATTGTCCTGGTGCCTATGGCGATGTGGAACCACGCCGACCCATCCCGAACTCGGACGTGAAACGCATCAGCGGCGAACCTACTGGCAGGGCGACCTGCTGGCAACCTAGCTCGGTGCCAGGCCCACCACCGCCCCCCATCACCGGGGGGTTATTTACTGAGTAAAAGTTGCGGCTATGGTCGTCTCAGGCTAGGGTGATAGGTGTGGGTGCAGTGTTCTAGTTGGAAACTGTCGAGCTTTTATAGCCGTTGACTACCCTACCGCTGCTAGCAAAGCTACACAAAGCCGCCCTGGAAGGGCGGGGCTTTGGATCCAGTTTTTTGTAACCTCGGCCTCTTGCGCTACTCCCGAACGGCGCCCTGCAGGCGTGCGCCCCAGGTGCGAGCAAAGCGCAGGTCAGCCCCAACTAGATTGGCATCGCGCAGATCGGCCCCCCGCAAGTCCGCGCCGTACAGGGATGCAGAAGAGAGATCGGCCCCCCGGAGGTTGGCCCCCCGCAAATCCGCTCCCTCCAGGTAAGCGCCACTCAGGTTGGCTCCGCTCAATTGGGCCCGTCGCAAATTGGCTCCCACCAGGTAGGACTGGCTGAGATCGGCACCTGTCAAGATGGTGCGCTCCAAATTAGCCTCGATCAGATCGGAGCCGCTGAAATTGGCTTCCGCCAGATCCAAGTTGCTCAGCTCAATGGATCCCAGGCGGCAATTAGGACAGGTTCGGGAAGCCGTGAGGTAGCGCATGAAACAAGAGTTGTAGGTTGTGGCTGCGGCAGTGGAAGCCAAGGCCGCCGTGGTCAGCAGTGCCCAAATGGCGGGAACTTTGAGATTGAGGTTCATGGTTACCAAGCCTCGCAATTTTGAAGGTTTAAGTGAAGGGACACAGCAGAGCGGGGTTGTTCTGCGTTGGTCACATGATAGTGGCATCTGCCGACTTCGGCCACTCCACAGGTTTGTCTGGCCCACCTGATAACAAGCTCTCTTAAGGCGCGATGGCGTTTGGAGTCCTATCGTCCCGAAGCTGCCGGGCCGTTGCCAACACTGGGAAGGGGTGGATCTCTCAGCAGCGGTTGTACCCAATGCCAAGACAGTTGCCCCAACCCCACCAAAACCCCGAGTATTGCCGAGGAAGTCAGGACGCGATCCCAGCGGATTTCCCGCCAGTCGGCAGGGTTGGTGTTTGGCCTTCTTGGGTTGAGCTGGGATCCCTTCCCGGCAACAGGAAGCGGGCGATGGCGCAAAAAGTGCCCACAGCGGCGACAGCGATAATCGGAGTCGGGGTTGAGCCAAGAGCAGTCTGGGCAGCGGAGCATGGGAAGGCCAGGGATCCCATCCTGAAGCGGTGGTGCAACCAGTTACAGTACGCCGTCATGATGATAGTATCGAAGACTTCCAGGGTCAGCCTGAGGGGATCAATTCTGCTCAGATCTCTCTGGATTGTGGGCAAGATTTGGGGCATCTTCGGGAGAGACACTTACTACAGGATCCCTGTCTGGGCGAGAAGCCCCTTTCAGAATCGGTGAGCATTGATCAGCGCCCTATGCAGATCTACTTAGAAAACATCTGTAAGCGCTATGGCCGCCGTGAGGTGGTGAGCGACGTCAGCCTGAACATTCAGCAGGGGGAGATCGTCGGGCTGCTGGGCCCCAATGGGGCGGGGAAAACCACCACGTTCTACATTATGACCGGCCTGATCCAGCCGAACCGAGGCCATGTCTGGTTGGATGACCAAGATATTACCCACCTGCCCATGCATCGTCGTGCCCAATTGGGGATCGGCTACCTGGCCCAGGAGCCGAGTATTTTTCGTCGCCTCAGCATTCAAGACAACCTGCTGCTGATCATGGAGCAAACAGGGGTGCCCCGTCGCCTTTGGCAGCAGCGGCTCAACCAACTGCTGGAGGAGTTTCGCATCGCCCATGTCGCCCACAGCTTGGGCCTACAGGTATCAGGGGGGGAGCGTCGCCGAGCGGAGATCGCCCGTGCCTTGGCTGCTGGGATCCACGGGCCGAAATTTCTGCTTCTGGATGAACCTTTTGCGGGGGTGGATCCCATTGCGGTGGCGGATATTCAGGAGGTGGTGGCCAAGCTGAAGCAGCGGGGCATCGGCGTGTTGATTACCGACCACAACGTGCGGGAGACTCTGGAGATCACCGATCGCGCCTATATCCTCAACGACGGGGCAATCCTGGCCAAAGGCACTTCTGCTGAGTTGGCAGCGGATCCCTTGGTGCGCAAGTATTACCTAGGAGAGAAGTTCCGCCTCTAGCGCCAAGAGTACAGAGCCCGCAGACGTTGGCTTTTCTTGTGTTGGTGGGTCTGCATACGGGCCAGCAGCTCATCGAGGAGGGCGACCGCCTCCAGCAAATACTGGCCCTTGTTGAGCATCACGCATTCGGCGCAGGCGGACATCACTGCATCGGAAAGCTCGGCTCGTGAGGGCAAACCCTCCTTGGTCAGTTGATCCAGCACCTGGGTAGCCCAAACCACCGGCACGCGGGCTGCCTCACAAATCCACAGGAGTTCCTCTTGGATCTCGCCTAAGCGCAGCCAACCCATTTCCACAGCCAGGTCGCCGCGGGCAATCATCACCCCTAGGGGCCTGCGGTTTGCGGCGGTCGCAATGAGGGCAGGCAGGTTTTTCACGGCCTGTTGGGTTTCGATTTTGAGGATCAATCCCAAGTCGGGCCGGGCCTCCAGCCGCTCCAGCTCAGAAAACAGCAGGTGCAAGTCGTCGGGCTTCTGGACAAAGGAATAGCCCACCAAATCGGCATGCCGAACCACAAAGTGTAAGTCTTGGCAGTCTTTGTCGGTTAGGGGTTGGATCTGAAGCTGGCTATCGGGGAAATTAAGGCCCTTTTGGGCCCGCAACTTCTTGCCTTGGGGGGAAATTTTTTCCACCTCCAGAACAACTCCTGCTGGCTCGACCCTCACCACGCGGGCGCCGATCTTCCCGTCATCAATCCAAACGGTTGCCCCCACCTGCAGTTGTCCCAAAATTGCCGGCAAGGTACAGGTCACTTGGCAGGAGATATCCGAGTTGACCTCGGTGACATCAGGAGTCAAAAGGATCCGATCCCCCCGGTACACTTTAGGTTTATCTGGGGGCATGACCACCGTGCCGGTGCGGATCTTGGGGCCGGCCAGATCCATCAAAACCTTGCAGGGCCGTTGGGTCTGGGCTTCAGCTCGGCGCAGATGGGCCAGCATTTTCTCCCAAACCGAGGGCTCATCGTGGGCGCAGTTGATCCGAGCTACGTCCATGCCCCCTTCCAACAACTGCAACAGCAGCTCAGGCTGCTCGGCGGCTTCGCTGGGCAGGGTCACCATGATGCGGGCGCGGCGATGGGGGGAAGGACGGCCAAACAGAGCCTCGGCGTGCTGCTCAAGTGCCGTATCCCCGGCATAAAACTCTTCATAGCTGGGCGCCGGATAGGCTAAGCCCTGAGTTGCTGCCAAAACGGCAATCACAGCATCTAGGTTTTCCAAAACCCGTGATTCACATCGCCCCAGCGACGACAGTCCGAGGGCGGCCAATTCCAACTGCAGGCTGCGCAGATCCTGTTGTCGCAGAGCCAGATACCGCGCCAGGTTATGAATGGCCGGAGGGGGGACGGTAGGGCAGCCCCAAGCAGCCAAGTAGCTCTGGGATCCCTCCACAACTTGTCGCCGCAGTTCCAGGAGTTTCTCCAGCAAACATTTGAGATCTGAGGAAGAGGGAGCCATGCTTGCAGCTTTCTGAAAGCAACCTGCCAAGCCCAATTCTAGGCTTAGGCTCATTTTTGCTCGACATAGATCGATCGATTGAGGCTATGAACCTTTCGTTCCCCGACGTTCCGGTCTAGAGTCGTTAACAAAACGTGCGGAATTCCCCACCCTCTGTAGGGTGGGGATGGATAGCACCACCGGATCGGTTGTTCGGGGGATAAAGCACTCAGAACTGGGATAGAGTGTGTCTACCCATGGCAACGAGAAGGCAGACCTTTCGACTGTATCCCAGCAAAGCTCAGGAAAAAGCTTTGTTCGAGGCTCGTCGTCTGCATTGTTATCTTTACAATGCTTGCATTGCCCATCGGGAAACCGAGTACCACCTCCACCGCCGAACGGTGACCTACCTGGAACAGCAGAACCTACTCCCCGAATTCAAGCAGGTGTGGGGGGAGTTTGC
>NZ_JANSIG010000135.1:0-3910 GCF_047461975.1 Synechococcus sp. R55.3
GTTTGGAAACAAACAGAATGCTATCGCTGCATAGTTGAACAGTGATGTTCAGCAGTGTTCAGCGTAAATGTATCAGGCCTTCAATCTTCGGAAAGTAAGCCGATGGGTACACCTGCACAGCCAAGATGGGATCCTAGATTCACAGTCTTCCCCAGAACTCCAGATGACAACTCCCCCCGAAAAGCCTGATCCCAAAATGAAATCGGGATCCCTGCCCTCTGCCCTGCGATCCGGGCTGAACATTGCCCTGTTCCTATTCTTGGTGGTGCTGGTTTCCTACTTGGGTCTTAACTTCGTGCTGGCCTTGGTGGACAAGCTCAGGTGACCACTCCGTAAACCGATCCCCCGGCGTCACCCCGTTGCTGCTGGCCCGGATTTGCCAATGGCCCTTTGTCGCCAAGGGCAGGAAAGATACACTGGATTTACAGGACTTAACACCTTCTCTCAGTTGCCCCCCCTGACCGCCATGAGCCCCCTCTTTTGGTTGAGGCTGCCCTCTTTCTCCTGGCCTTCGCCGGGATCCCTTAAGCTTTATTCCAGATCCTACTCTGGATCTCAACCAGGGCCGACCCTAGCCCGCCGGGATCCTTCCTGGAAGCGTTGGCTGCGCTATCTTTATCTGCGCCTGTTGCGGCTGCAATCGTCGCCGAAAGAAATTGCCCGCGGCTTGGCGGTGGGGGTTTTTGCCGGCTGTTTCCCCATCTTCGGCTTTCAAACGTTGGCCGCTCTGGTGTTGGCTGTTCCGTTTCGGGGCAATAAGCTGGCGGCGGCGGCAGGAACCTGGGTGAGTAATCCCTTCACCTATGTGCCCATCTATGCGTTTAACTACCAGGTGGGAGAATGGCTACTGGGATCCCCTTCCACAGAGCTGGTGGCGGCCACCTGGCAAAACTGGATGCAGTGGGGCTTGGAGATGTCGGGCACGCTGTTTGTCGGCTGTGCGTTTGTCGGTTTTTGGGGATCCCTCGTCAGCTATTTTCTGGGGCTGTGGTTGGTGCAGCGGATTCGTCGGCGGCAGAAAATGGCCGGCAGGGGTCTGTGAATGGGCGCAAGGCGATTCAGAATCCCAACTGAGAACCCAATCCTGGACAGTCTGCAGGTGCAGAGATCCATCCGTTTTCACAGAGCTTTTCACAGATAAGGTCTCATGATGGAAGACATGCGAGCGTTGTTGACAGACCTCAGCCGTCGCTCCCAGCGATGGGGGGAGCAGTTGGGATCCGCTTTGCAGACGGGTATGAACCAGCTCACGCAAGCCCCTCAGCCCATTGTGTTGCTCTCTTCACGGGAACTGGAGAAAATGCGGCGGGCTTGTCGCCTGGCAGCAGATCTGCTCAAGCACTTGGAGCCGATGGTGCGGCCAGGGGTCACCACCCAAGAGCTCAACGACGAGGCCGAGCGATGGACGCGGGCGCATGGGGCCAGAAGCGCCCCTTTGGGCTACCATGGCTTTCCCAAGTCCATCTGCACCAGCGTCAACCACGTGGTTTGCCACGGCATTCCCAGCCCCAAGCAGATCCTGCGAGAAGGCGACATCATCAACATCGATGTCACCCCGGTTTTGGATGGCTACCACGGCGATACGTCCAAAACCTTCTTTGTCGGACAGCCTTCTGAGCGGGCGCGGCGCCTGGTGGAGGTGACCGAAGAATGTCTGCGGCGGGGCATTGCTGCTGTAAAGCCGGGGGGGAGAGTCGGCGACATTGGCGCTGCCATTCAAGAATACGCCGAGGCCCAGGGCTACAGCGTAGTGCGGGATTTTGTCGGGCATGGGGTGGGACGGCAATTCCACACGGCCCCCCAGATCCCCCACTACGGCGAGCGAGGAAAAGGGGAGAAACTCCGCCCCGGCATGGTGTTCACCATCGAGCCGATGATCAACGAGGGCACCTGGGAGGTGAAGGTGCTCTCCGACGGGTGGACGGCGGTAACTTTAGATGGCAAGCTCTCGGCGCAATTTGAACATACAGTCGCCGTTACCGAAACCGGTGTAGAAATTTTAACCCTGCCTTCCCAAAGCCCTTGAGCCATCATGAACAGCGCCCCCGCTCTCCGCCTGCGCCTCTCCTCCGAGAACCTGCTGCTGCTGCTGGCGGCGGCAGTGGGGTTGGCCACGGGGCTGTTGGTGGTTGGATTTCGCTACTTGATTGGCTGGTGGCGCTATCTGCTGCAGGACACCCTCGTCGATGGCCTCGGCAGGGCTGCAGAACACTATGGCCTGTGGCTGCTGGGATCCTGGCCGCTGGCTTTGGCGCCGGTGTTGGGGGGCCTGCTGATCGGCGCTTTGGGGGCAGTTGTGCCCTTTCCCAACTTGAGCCTCTCCGGCTTGGTGAGTCCTGCTCGTCCTTTGGCACTTCAGCCCTGGTGGATCCCGCTCAAGCTCTTGGCGGCTGCCATCTCGTTGGGCGCGGGAGCTTCCCTTGGCCCTGAGGCCCCCAGTGTGGAAAGTGGCGCTTTGCTGGGATCCCTGCTGGGGCAAAACCTACGCCTCTCGCGGGAGCGGGTGCAACTGTTGATGGCTGCCGGAGCAGCGGCTGGCCTGGCGGCAGGGTTTAACGCGCCCATTGCCGGGGTGTTTTTAGCGCTGGAGCTGGCCTTGGCCCGCACCTTTACCACTTCTGCCGTCAGTGTGGTGGTGTTGGCGGCGGTGGTCTCCGCCTTGATCGCCCAGGTGGGGTTGGGGGCACAACCCGCTTTTCTTTTGCCCACCATCACCCAGCCGGCTTTTGTCTTGCCGGACTACGAGATCCACAGCTTGCTGGAGGTACCTCTGTATCTCGGCTTGGGCTTTTTGGCCAGCCTGGTTTCTATGGCCTTCAGCTACACCCTGGAGTGGGGCAAGCACCTGTTCAACAGTGGCCCCCTGGCGGCCTGGCCAGCTTGGAGCAAGCCCATTTTGGGGGGCGGGATCCTGGGCTGCGCAGGTTTGGGGATCCCATTGGCGTTGGGGGTGGGCTATGAAACCATTGAGTCGATTCTGCAGGCCGTTCCCTTTTCTCTTGGCCATCTGGGCCTGCTCCTATTGGGCAAGCTGTTGCTGAGCGCTTTGAGCCTGGGCAGCGGCTTTGTGGGGGGAACCTTTGCCCCGGCTTTGTTCATGGGGGCAGTGCTGGGGGCAGGCTACGGTCAGGTGCTATCTCAAGCTTTGCCCTTGATTGCCTTGTCTCCCCCTGCTGCCTACGCCATGGTGGGCATGGCGGCGGTGTTGGCGGCCAGCGTGCGGGCTCCGCTAACGGCCATCTTGCTGCTGTTTGAGATGACGCGGGACTATCACATTGCGCTGCCGGTGATGGCGGCAGTGGGTTTGAGCATCTGGCTGACGGAGCAGTTGCATTCGCCGGCCATCTACCCTTCCGCCCGTCGCTATCGCCACGCAACGCTTGACGGAGTCCTTGGGCAGGAGCCTAGAGAGCTGACGGTGCAAGAGGTGATGGTGCCCCCATCTCTTTTGCTTCGGCAAGACACACCGCTGCGAGAAGCTCTGGAGAGTTTGCTGCAGCAAAAGTGCCATAGCGCGTTGGTGGTGGACGGACAGGAGCGGCTGCGGGGCATTCTCACCCTGGAAGATCTGGAGCGGGCCTTGGCCCACAAGGAGGCGGCGGAGTTGGCGGAGCTGACCGTGCAGGAGGTCAGCCAATCTCCGGTTCTCACCACCTTCCCCGATGAGGCGGTAGCGGTGGCAGCCGAGCCGATGTACGAATACGATTTGCGCCAATTGCCGGTGGTCTCGCGGGAAGACCCGGAGCAGATCGTCGGCCTGTTGGATCGAGAGCGGGTGCTGCTCTCCCAAGAGATTCAATCGGTGCGGCAAGCCCTGGAGTTGGAAGTTCCCCCAGCAGAGAGCATGACTCTAGTCAATAATAAGCTCAACTATACTGAAAATAATGTATAATATGTTCAGTACGGATTA
>NZ_JANSIG010000136.1:0-3833 GCF_047461975.1 Synechococcus sp. R55.3
TTCAATGCCTGCACAAAGACATCCATCGTCGCGTCCAATTTGGCGGCTTGTGACGGGAACGCCTTGAGCTTACAGGATATGGTCAGGACTTGGCTCATAAGTCCATTGTACTTCATCAAAGCGCATTCCTCCCGGCACTGACCCTACGGGTACAGTGCGGGGCTCCTGCGATTCCTAGCTGACTCCTTCCTGGAACCGCATGGGATAGCTTAAGTATATGCACGTACTATCCCATGTACTTATTCTACCAAAATGGATCAGATGCTTCCAGACAAATCTCCCGGCCGGCTTAGCTCCAGGGATCCCAGTGCTCATGAAATTGGCCTTCCAAGATGGCCTGGCGCATCTTTTGGGTGTAGCGCATCAGCTCCGTGATGTTGTGGATAGAAAGCAGGGTATAGCCCAGGATCTCCTGGGCGCGGATGAGGTGGCACAAGTAGGCGCGGCTAAAGTGGCGGCAGGTGTAGCAGGGACAGTCGGGATCGATGGGATCCAGGCTGCGGCGGTGCTCGGCATTTTTGATGTTCCAGCGTTTGCCCCGGCTGATCACCGTGCCATGGCGGGCATAGCGGGTGGGGATCACGCAGTCGAACAAATCTATCCCGGCGGCCACGGCGGCCCGCATCTCTGCATAGGTGCCCACCCCCATGAGATAACGGGGGCGATCTGCCGGCAGTAGAGGGGCTGTTTGCCGCACAACGGCGTGCATAAACTCGACCGGCTCCCCCACACTCACCCCGCCAATGGCATAGCCCGGCAGATCCAACCGACAGACCTCTTCCACCGCCCGCCGGCGCAGCTCAGGGTAAACTCCCCCCTGCACAATGCCAAACAAAGCCTGATCTGAGCGACGATGGGCTTTCACGCAGCGTTTCAGCCACTGGGTGGTTCGCCGCACCGCTGCTTCCACTTCCTCAGGGCTGGCAGGGTAGGGCGGGCACTCGTCGAAGGCCATGATGATGTCGGCCCCCAGGGCGTTTTGAATCTGGATGGATAGCTCTGGGGTGAAGTGAATGATGCGGCCATCGCGAGGAGAGCGGAACGTCACTCCCTCCTCGTTGATTTGGCGAATGGCGCTAAGGCTAAAGACCTGAAAGCCCCCTGAGTCGGTAAGGATGGGGCCCGACCAGCCCATAAAGCGGTGTAGCCCCCCTGCTGCTTGAATGATGTCCTCGCCGGGCTGTAGGTGCAGGTGATAGGTGTTGCTGAGAATAATATGGGCACCTGTCTCCTTGAGCTGGGCCGGGGTGAGGGTTTTCACGTTGGCCAAAGTTCCCACCGGCATAAAGCAAGGGGTTGGGATCCCACCGTGGGGGGTGACGAAGTATCCTGCCCGCGCTTGGGTATGGGGGCAGGTGCCCTCGCAGGTGAAGGTAAAGTCGGCCAAGGTCAGCGTTGATCAGCTTTCATCTGGTGCGCAGCAGAGCTTAGCACAGATAGAGCCGCCGGCAAGGGATCCCTTTTGCCAGCCTTGACAGGGATCCCCTGCTTTGGGCACACTTGTAGATCGCCGCGGAACTGGCGGAATGGTAGACGCGCTAGATTCAGGTTCTAGTGGCAGCAATGCCATCGGGGTTCAAGTCCCCGGTTCCGCACTACTGGATCTTCACAGTAAATCGAACTTATGAACAAGGCGCTGGTTTTACGTTTCAACCTTCTACCTCAGGAAGTTCTATCGCAGAAGTGATTTGAGAGAACTTCAGGCGAGCATGAGCCAAGTTGGCTTTCTGTCGTTCCAAAACAAGACAGAAGAACAGGCCGGTTATGGTGTTAACTAATCGAACGACACAGAAGAATTGTTCATAGACAAGAAACAGTTCTTCTAGTTTTTCTTGGGTTCTTGAGAATTGTTTAGTTTTGTTTCGAATTAACTCTGCATTACCCGATACTATCAACTCTAGTTCACATTGAGAAAAACCAGTGACGTTCGTACGAAACTTAGATCTCAGGCAGGTTCCATTTCTCCAGTCTCCAAGGGCTACCCCCAATACCCCGTCAAGGGCAAAGCTCTCATCTAGCGCTTCCTCTACTCTTTGCAGAATTCCCCCCACCATGATTCCCGCACCACAGAAAGTTTCCTAAGAAGGCCTGCCGAAGCTTAGCTTAAGCTAAGCACGTTAAGCAAGGGGGAGTTCATTAAGCAAGGGGGAGTTCATAAAGAATTAGCAAGCTAAAGATAAAGTAAAGCAATTCCCGGTCAAGAAACCCCAGACCTTCAAGCATCTTGGCGAGTCTAGGCCCCGAACGCTCCTACCCCTGAGAACTTTGCTTTGCTGGTGCTGGATCCCGAAGGCCCCAACGACTACCCCATCGGAGAAGGAAATAAGCTTCTAGATGAGTCTTGGGTTTGTGAGCGGCAACTGGCCCACCTGCTCTGCAAGCTGCGCTAACTTTATGCGGGCCAAGGCTAAGTTTCCCTTTTGTTTATCCAAGGCTAGGAAGATAAACAAGCCACGGCTATTCGCCAAGCGAATTAGGTGATACTGCTTTTGGGAAGTGAAAACGAGCTCCTGTATCCGCTCGTTCAGAGCCTCTGCAACCTTGAGTTTGGCACGGACTACTTCTGCATTGCCGACTATGGCAAGTGGTAGATTGCGTTCAGGAAAATCAGGGTTACCTGCAGACTTAAGTCCCAGACATGCACCACTTCTCCAATCTCCTAGAGCGACCCCCAGCGCTCCTTCCATGGCAAGGGCCTCGAGGAGAATCTCCTCCAACTTTGGCATAAATATCCCTCTTTCCTGCAGCTTGCTCGCCAGCCTTGTATCAAACGTATCTTCAAGTCAGCAATATTCTCTGGTTTACCCACGTACATTCTAATTCTAACTCCCTCCTCACTGGGAGAGAAAAGAAGCTAGGCAAGGAAGAGAACCTGCTCGGCAAGGCGGCTCAAGCTAAAGAGGCAGAACCCCCCGCTAGGCTCTGCCCAATATCCCCAACTGGAGTGGCGTCAATATCTGGCTATCGCCAATGTGATACTAGATGACTAGCTGCTCGGCAACTTGGTCTAGCTTGATGCGAGCAAGAGCTAGGTTTCCCTTCTCCCGATCCATAACAAGATAAAAGAACAAGCCCTGCACAGACTTAACCAAGCGAACAAGGTGGTACTGGGTCTTGAGAACAATAAGAATCTCCTCCACATCCTCCTTGATGCTCACAGACTCCAGAACTCGCATCTTAGACCGAATCACCTCGGTCATGCCAGCTACTGCCAGCTCCAAGTTTCGCTCTGGAAAGTCAGGGGTGTCTGGCCCCTTGAACCCCAGACACATGCCGCTCTTCCAATCTCCCAAAGCAATCCCCAAAGCTCCATCAGTGGTCAGGGCAGCAACCAAGCTCTCTTGAACTTTTTTCACGGAACCTGCCTCCCTGCGGGACAGTAACAGGAACAGAGAGATGCTTTAGCAATCTCAGACTGACCTTAAGCTGCAGGATGGTATACACGCACGGTTAGCCTCTTGTCAAAGGCTCTAGTTCGGCAATCCCCACGGAGATTGACCGGCAAATGCTGACGAACCTCACTTGTCTTGAGAATCTGTGCAGAGACTGAAGCTAGTCCCTTACAATCCCACGCAAGGGTTAACTAAAACTTAATAAATAGATAGTTTGATAAAGTTCGATGACTAGCAGTCTAACGACAAGAAACGCAGGGCTTGGAGAGGTGTCACCCGATATTCCCAAAATACAAATTGCACCGGAGCTGTCCCCAGAGCACAGCAGAACCCTGTTTGGTTCTCGATCCTACCTTGGGGAAAGGGATCCCTGTAGCTTCCGGTGGAGAGGCTTGGAAGTTATGCTGGGGTTACCTCTTTTACCTTGAGACTATCGACCTC
>NZ_JANSIG010000137.1:0-3819 GCF_047461975.1 Synechococcus sp. R55.3
GCGAATGATGCGGGCATTTTCCAGGTAAAACTGCACCAGACCTCGCACCTGCGCCTGCCCCGCTTCGGAATAAACTGCCTCTGCCCCTCGTTGCACAATGTAGGACACCCCGTTGAACTTGGTGGATTGGCGGCGATACCACAAGCTCCACAGATCCACCCAGGATCCATCGGCAGCTTGCCCCCGCACAGACTTGGGCACTACCGTAAAGGCGCAGCGGGTGCCGGTAAACCCAGCGGTTTTGGAAAAGGAGCGGAACTCAATAGCGCATTCCCGCGCCCCCGGAATCTCGTAGATGGAGTGGGGGATCCCAGGCTCGGTGATGTAAGCTTCGTAGGCGGCGTCGAACAGGATCAAGGAGTTGTGGGCACGGGCATAGTCCACCCAGTTCTGCAGATGCTCCCGCGTGGCCACTGCACCTGTGGGGTTATTGGGGAAGCAGAGGTAGATCACATCCACCTTTTGGCTGGGCAGGCTGGCGGTGAAGTGATTTTCGGCGGTGATGGGCAGATAGACTAGGCCCTCATATTCGCCGCGTTCGTTGGCTGGCCCTGTATGGCCCGCCATCACGTTGGTGTCCACATAAACCGGATAGACGGGATCCGTGATGGCAATGGTGTTGTCGTGGCCGAGGATATCCAGGATGTTGCCGCAGTCGCACTTGGAGCCATCGGAGACGAAGATCTCGGAAGCATCGATATCGCAGTTGCGAGCTTGGAAGTCGTGCTGGGCAATGGCCTGGCGCAGCCACTCATAGCCTTGTTCTGGCCCATAGCCGCGGAAGGTGGCCCGTTCCCCCATCTCTTCCACCGCCCGGATCATGGCTGTCCGACAGGCTTCCGGCAGCGGCTCGGTGACATCGCCAATCCCCATTTTGATGATCTGAGCTTCGGGATGGGCGGCGGCAAAGGATTGTACCCGTCGGGCAATTTCAGGGAAAAGATAGCCGGCTTTGAGCTTAAGGAAATGGTCGTTGATCCTGGCCATGGAGATTTGCCGAAGAGGAGTTGACATTCCCCCCTAAAAGCAGGGGATTCTTTCAAGCGCTCCGCGCCGCCAGAGGCGAACAGCGCTATGGGCATGGAGCTCATTCTCTGAGGTGTTGGGGAACCAGCGCAGGAGGCCGGTGGGTTTGAGCCACAGACCTTTCTTGCGCACCACGCGCCAAAAGGCGACGAGGGCTCTGAAATACAATTCTCCAGAGGCCAAAGCCAACTGGTGCAACTGTGGGAAAGTCGCTGACTTCAGCTCCGGACGCAATACACTGACTTTCACCAGTGCCTCGAGAAAGATCATAGCGCTCTGTGCCACCAGAGGCGTTCGCGAAAGCATCGCGTAGCGATAAAGCAAAAGCCGCCCTACTGGCTTGCTAAGGCCTACGGCCCGCCAAGGCGAACCGCGTAGCGGTAAGTCGGGGCTTGTTCGTTTTAGCAGCGCGGAGCGCCGAACCCGGTTTTCCTGGTCAGCCGGCTTGGCGTTGCTGCTGCAGCTCGGCAAAGGCCCGACAGAAGTCTTCCTGTTGGATGACCAGGGTTTTGGCATCCACCGACTCTGAGGTGGCCCGGTGGCGACGAATGGCAGCGATGGCGGCGCGGTTGCTGAGCAGGGCGAGGTCGGCACCACTCCAACCTTCGGTTTGCTCAGCCCACCCTTGCAAATCCACATCGGGCCCCAGGGGACGCTTGCGGTTGTGAACCGCCAAAATTTCCCGTCTCCCGTTGCGATCTGGCAGCTCCACGCTCAAGTGCAGCTCCAACCTGCCGGCCCGGGTGAGGGCGGGATCCAAACTGGCCTTGCGGTTGGTGGCGGCCACCACCAATACCCCTTGGCTGGGGCGGATCCCGTCCAGCTCTGCCAGCAGTTGCCCCAGAACGCGGTCGCTGACCCCACTATCCCCGGAGTAGCTGCCTCGCGCCGGGGCCAGGGTATCGATCTCGTCGATGAAAATCACGCAGGGGGCACACTGCCGAGCACGGGCAAACAGCTCCCGCACCGCCTGCTCGGAGGATCCCACCCATTTGCTGAGCAGCTCCGGGCCGGAGACGGCGATGAAGTTGGCCTTAGCCTGGGAAGCGATGGCTTTGGCCAACAGGGTTTTGCCGGTGCCGGGCGGCCCGCTCAGGAGGATCCCCTTGGGTGCTTGGGCCTGAGCCTGCTCGTACAACTCAGGGTGAAGCAGGGATCCCTCGATGGCCTCTTGCAAAATCTGCTTGGCGTGATCCAAACCGCCAATTTGATCCCAGCTCACCTGTGGGGATTCGATCTCCACCGAGCGCAGCACCGCCGGCTTCACCTGTTGCAGAGCCTGTTGAAAATCTGCCGCCGAGACCGTCAACGAGTCGGGGATGGGGGATCCCAAATCGGGCACCTGCCGCCGCAAAGCCGCATAGGCTGCCGCCTGACACAACCCCCGCAGATCTGCCCCCACAAAGCCCAAGGTCTGATCCGCCAAGCTGTCCAGATCCACATCCTCCGCCAAGGGCATGTCGCGGGTGTGGATGGCCAAGATCTCCCGCCGCCCCTCCCGATCCGGCACCTTGAAGATCACCTCCCGGTCAAAGCGCCCCGGTCGCCGCAGAGCCGGATCCAAAGCCTCGGGCCGATTGGTGGCTGCCAGCACCACGATCCCTTTTTGGGCCACAAATCCATCCATCAGCCCCAGCATTTGGGCCACCAGGCGTTTTTCCACTTCCCCCTCGACGGTGGCGCGGTTGGGCACCAAGGCATCGATTTCGTCAATAAAAACCAGACAGGGAGCCGATTTGGCCGCCTTTTCAAAAAGCTGTCGCAGGCGCGCCTCCGCCTCGCCGTAATACTTGCCGATCAGCTCCGGGCCGACAATGGCGATGTAGTTCACCCCCAGGCTCTCGGCCAGGGCGCGGGCCGTCAGGGTTTTGCCGGTGCCGGGGGGGCCTACCAACAACACGCCGCGGGGCGGATCCAACCCCAGCTTGGCCAGCAGATCGGGCCGCTTGAGGGGAAGCTCTACCATCTCCCGCAGGATTTGCAACTGTTCTTTCAGCCCACCCACATCCTTGAGACGTGGCCCAGCCCAAGACTCTGCGCGGTCGGCAGAAGTTGATGGCGAGTCGGGCACAGCAGCCTGGGATGGTTCCTGAAAGCGGGTTGCAGACACCACTCGGGGCTCGCTGCTCCAGGGGGGATCCCCCGTTTGGGCATGGCTGCGGCGGCGAGGGATGGAGCCGGAAGGGGGGATAGAACTGCTCAGGGGACGGGTTTGGATGCGGACTTCGGTTCGCAGTTCTCCACTTTGTTTTTTCTCATCCAGCTTCTGAGCCAGCTCGATCAACTGCTCAATGCCCTGTACAAAGTCGCTTAAATTGGCCATAGCCGGGATTTTCCATCCACACACGTTATCTGAAATTGACCCGCCAGAGGTGCTAACTCATCCCCTGCCTGGCCAGCTCAGGTGAGGAGAGTTCCACGGCCAGATGCCCAGTATGATACCCTTCACTGCGGCTGCTGTCGGCGTTGGGCCAGGAGAATCTGCTCTCGGATCCAGCCCAGCCAGGGCTCCAGCCCGACGCCCGTCTTGGCAGAAAGACAAAAAATCGGCACAGAAGGGTTGATCTCGCGGATGTTGGCCTGGATCCGCTCCAAATCCACCTCTAAGACAGGAACCAGATCCACCTTGGTGATCAGTAGACAATCCGCCTCTCGAAACATAATCGGGTACTTGAGAGGCTTGTCTTCCCCTTCTGTGACGCTGAGCAGGGCTACCTTGGCGTGTTCCCCCACCTCAAACTCCGCCGGGCAGACCAAGTTGCCGACATTTTCCACCAGCAGCAAATCCAGTTG
>NZ_JANSIG010000138.1:0-3589 GCF_047461975.1 Synechococcus sp. R55.3
CTACTGGCAGGGCGACCTGCTGGCAACCTAGCTCGGTGCCAGGCCCACCACCCTAACCCAATCAGTAGGGGAGTATCTTGATCAAGTGATAGTGGTTGAGAGCTAGTTTTTGTTCATAGCTCCTCTCTCTTTATAGGAGAGGAGCTCAGGTTTTGCATAAGGTTTCACCTGTCAGTTCAACAGGCTAGATCCCATCCCAAACATTCCTGCATCACCTGGCCCAATAGGTACAGGGATCCGCAGATTACAGCTGGTGGCTCAGTGAGGTTTTTCGGCTTGAGCAACTGAGCCCGAAGAGCGGAGAGATTGGGCAGTGCCCGTGCCGAGGCGAGATGAGGCTGCAGAGTCTGGGCTAGCTGAGCAAGTTGCTCGGGATCCGTCCCAGAGTGGCCGGCAATTGGCAGGGCAAAAAAGCAATCTCCCGGCCGCAGCAGGGTACTGAGAATGCCCTGGACATCCTTGGTGGTGAGGATGCCCATATACCAGGTGAGGGGGCCAGGTTGATACTTATCCAGATAGCGACGGAGAGCCTGGGCAGCGGGTAAGTTGTGGGCTCCATCCATCAGCAACTGACGGGATCCAATCTGCACCCGCTGTAAGCGCCCCGGCCAACGGGTGATGGCAAATCCTTTTTCTACAGTGGCATCAGGGATCCGCCAGCCCTGTTGCTGTAGGGTTTCCACAACGGCAAGAGCTACTGCCGCATTGGTGAGTTGTACATCGCCGCTGAGGGGCAAGGTGAGGAGCTGCCCTCGCCAGTGGACGGTTTGAGGCTCTGACCATCGCAGAGGTTCGACCATCTTCAGGGGGCTTCGCAATTGCTCTGCCTTAGCTCGGATAACTGCTGTGACCTCTGGGGTTTGGGGTGCGCACACTGCCGGGATCCCTGGCTTGAGAATACCCGCCTTTTCAGAGGCAATTTGGGGAAGGCTGTTGCCCAAGCGCTGCCAATGATCCCAGCCGATGGAGGTGATAGCCGTTACCACTGGCTCGATCCCAGCATTGGTAGCATCCAGCCGCCCCCCCAGGCCCACTTCTATCACTGCCACATCCACCTTTTGCCGGCGGAAGTACAGCCAAGCGGCAGCGGTGATAACCTCAAACTGGGTGGGAGAAGCCTCGTCAGGGGCATAGGTTTGTAGGCAGTCTCGCACCTGGGCCAGCGCTTGGCTCCAGTCGTTGGCGGAAATGTATTCCCCGTTCAGCCAAATCCGTTCCCGCCAATCTACTAAATGAGGAGAGGTGTAACGACCCACACGATAGCCTGCCGCCCACAACACGTGGCTGACCCAGGCACAGACAGATCCTTTGCCGTTGGTGCCGGCTACGTGGATGGCCGGGATCCCAGCTTGGGGCTGTCCTAGACGCTGCAGCAAGACTTGCATGCGTTCCAGACTGAGATCCACACCAAAATGGCCCAGGGACTCCAGAAAGGCCGGCCAATCCCAGTCTGGGATCTGGGACAGGGTTAGGGACAAGTTGCTCTGGTTCAAGCAAAGACTCCGTCTTGCCAGGGTAGGTGAGATTTGGGATTTTTTCTAGGGATCAACAATTCTAGAGGTTCACTACAAAAGCGTCACGGATGCCCGGCTGCTTGAGCACCTCTTCCAGGATCCCATCCGGCAGGGGATCGTCCAAGCTGAGCACCATCACTGCATCGCCGCGGATGATCTTGCGCCCCACCTGCATGCTGGCGATGTTGACATTGTAGGCTCCCAGCAGGGTGCCAATCCGTCCGATGATTCCCGGCATATCCCGGTGCAGGGTCATCAGCATGTTGGCGGAAGGGGGCACATTCACCGGGAACTCGTCGATCTGGGTAATCCGCACCTCTCGCTCCCCAATCAACGCCCCCGAAACCGAGCGGATCCCATTGGGGCCATGGGCAATCAACGTCAGGGATCCGGAATAATCTTTCAAAGAGGGATCTCGAGTTTCCACCACCCGAATGCCCCGTTCTTTGGCCTCGATGGAGGCGTTGACGTAGTTGACCCGCTCCCGCAGCGCCAGCGTCAAAAGCCCTTTGAGGGCGGCAATGACGATCGGCTGCCCATCTTTTTCCGCCAGATCTCCCTGCAGGCGGATCTCCAACTGGTTGACGCGATCCCCCGCCAATTGGCCAACCAAGTTGCCCAGGGTTTCGGCCAAGTCCAGGTAGGGTCTGAGGTTTTGCAGCACCTCTGCCTGTAAGCCGGGGATGTTCACAGCAGAGCGGGCCGGCAGCCCCAGCAACACATCGCGGATCTGCTCGGCCACATCGATGGCCACGTTCACCTGGGCTTCTTCGGTGGAGGCCCCCAAGTGGGGAGTGAGCAGGACTTCCTTGCCCAGAGAAAACAGCGGAGAGTCCTTCAGGGGCTCGTTGGCAAATACATCCAAAGCCGCTCCGGCAATTTGACCGGATTTCAGGGCTTCGTACAGGGCTTGTTCATCCACCAAACCGCCACGGGCGCAGTTGATCAGGCGGGCGGTCGGCTTCATCATGCGGAAGGTTTCGGCGTTGAACAGGTTGGTGGTTTCAGGGGTTTTGGGAACGTGCAAGGTGATGTAGTCCGATTCCTGCACCAAAGTTGTGAAGTCCACCAGGCGCACCCCCAGTTGCTCTGCCCGCTCCACGGACAGATAGGGGTCATAGGCCAGCAGCTTCATCCCCATCGCCTTGGCAATCTGGGCCACATGGGATCCAATCCGACCCAATCCGACAATCCCCAGCGTTTTTTTGTAGACTTCTACGCCGACAAACTCTTGCCGATTCCACAGGCCCGATTTCAGAGAGGCATTGGCATCAGGTATGTGGCGGGAGAGGGCCATCATTAAGGCAATGGCGTGCTCGGCAGCGGCAATGGTGTTGCCCTCTGGGGAGTTGACCACCAGGATCCCGGCTTTGGTTGCGGCAGGCACATCGATGTTGTCAACGCCAACGCCCGCCCGCCCGATGATCTTCAAGTTCGTCCCCGCCTCGATCACCTCTCGGGTAACCCGTGTACCGGAGCGCACCATGATGGCATCGTAGTTGGGGATGACCGCGATCAACTGCTCTGGGGTGAGCTGAGTTTGCACATCCACCTGAGCGACTTGGGAGAGAATGTCGATCCCCGCCTGATCGATGGGATCTGTGACGATGACTCTGGGCATAAGCAGCGCTGGTCTAGTGGGATGGAGGGCAGTAAGAAGCAGGGATTAGCGCAAGTTGAGGTGGATCTCACCGGCTGAGCCAAACTTTGACCCAACCCCAACCGGCACACCTTAATCTACCGCGAAAGTCCGCCGGTCAGTCGAAGGCTCGCTTCTGTGGAAAGCTGCCAGCTCCCAAAGGTTCTGAAGGCCGACAAACCCATCGAGCTGGCTCGGAGGAGAAATGGGCGCACTAGGACAGGGATCCCACCGGGGCAAGATATTTTCCGTCTATGAGAAAGATGCCATTGGCAAATTGCACGCTGTAGGTGCCCAACAGCCGTCGCTGCAGGATCACCCCTTGCTCGTGCAAGCGGATCAAATGGGCCGGGCGCAACATCGGCATTGGGTCAGCCGTTTTTAGGTAAGGAGGCATCTCCACCACTTGAACCGTTGCCCCCACCGGCAGTAAACC
>NZ_JANSIG010000139.1:0-3495 GCF_047461975.1 Synechococcus sp. R55.3
TAGCCCGTTCGCCGATGTTGCTCAATGGGCCGCTGGAATGGACGCAAACGCTCCTCGAGGAGTTGACTCAGCGTGCCCCCGAAGGGGATCCCGACTTGCGTTGGCTGGATCCTGCCCAATCCATCACGCTTTCCCTCACCTATCTCCTGGTCTAGCTCAGCAGCAGGGCAAACAGGCCGCAGAGGGCAATGCCATCAAAAACCCCGGCCCCACCAATGCTGAGAATGCCAGAGCAGTTGCGCCGCAGGACTTCTGGCAGATGCAGGAGATCTGCCCCGATCACCGTGCCCAAAACTCCACCAGCAAAGGCCACTGCCGGTGCCTGGTCCCCTGCCCAAAACAGAGCGGCTAAGGCTGCCGTAGCCGGGGCAATCAAGGGGTTCATTTGAATGCCGATCCCCGGCACCACGTGGGAAGCATAGTAGCTGACCAAGGTTACCAGCGCCGTCACCGCCAGGATCAGCACGCTGTCGGCCCGCCCAAATTGATATAGGGCCAAGAGCACCGGGATCAACCCCCCGCCCACGTTCAAGGCAATTACCGTCTCCTGAGGGATTTTCGCCAAAGGGATCCCCCAGAATTGCCGCATCCACAGGCTGGCTAAGTCCTCCACCAGCGTCACCTCGCATTTCACTCGATAGAGGGGAATGTTGACCGAGCTGCCCACAAGCACTGCCAAGAGCAGCAACAACGCCCCATCTCGGGAAAAGCCCAATTTCCCCACTGCCAGCGCCACCACATCCACCGCCAACCCCAACCAAACCAGCGGCAGCAGCAGCAACAGCACTACAAACAACAACAGCGAGACCGGTAAGTAGAACATGGCAGGGATCCCTGGCGCTCGGGTGTCAGCTCCAGCCTATCAAGACTGAGTGTGATTTTTTCGGGCAAGGTCTGTAACCAGTGGGATCTCTATCCTTTGAATGAGAAATAAGTCTGCAATCGGCTTTACTCAGTCTATAGGCCGAAGATTTTGTTGCGAATATCATGAGCGATTTCAAGACCGGCACGCCAATCTCCAGCAGTCTTAGACAGGGTAATCAAATAACGTCGATCCCCATAAAAGCAAATCTTGATGTGAGGGGATTCTGAAACAAGCTCAAAACCAAAATTCTGAAGCTCTTTTGAAGCTCTTTTTCGGCACGATTACTCCATTTTCGATAGTCACAAAACCAGTGGTCTACGAATTCTCTAATGCTTTGGCGGCAACTGTCGCCCTCACATGCATCGTTACTCTGGATTAAGTCTTTAAGGATATGCTGAACTCGACTTTCTTGGTGCACTTGGTTAATTGCCCTGCGTAGAATTTCCAGGATAAAGCTCTTAGCCTCTTGTGGGTAAAAGTCTCTCTCATTTTCTAGCCTTAATACTATATCACATTCTGATAAGATCTGCTCTCTGTAACGTTTATCCCCTTTGCATTGGTACTGCACAGACAGAGTCTTTTGAAAACCTTCTACACTTAAATTAAGAAAATCTCTCTCCTCTTCAAGACTCTTGATCTTTTGGTTCCGGTCTTCTAGACTTTGCCGCCACTGTTCTTTCTCCTCAATTTGCTGAAAGAGATCCCTGGCTCTTTGCTCTTGGAGTTGGAGCTTCTCAATCAGGCAGTTTTGCTCAGCTACCCGAGCTTCCAGGCTTGTGACTTGCTCGTTCTTCCGCTGGAGCTGAGCTTGTAGTTCAGAGAGCTGGCTTTCGTAATTGCGTAGTTGCTGCTTCCTTTCTTCTATTTGCTGAGAGAGATCCCTGATTCTCTGCTCCTGGAGCTGAAGCTTTTCAATCGAATGAGCCTGCTGAGCCAGTTGCACTTTCAGAGCCTGGATTTGCTCATTGCTCTGCTGAAGCCGAGCTTGTAGCTGTGCAAGTTCGTCTTGCTTACTACGCAGCAGATGCTCTTTTTCCTGAACTTGCTGAGACAAATTTGTAGCGGACTGCCGCCATTTTTGCAGATCCACTAACAGTCTTTGGATCTCTTCCTCTTTTTGTGCAGCTTGATTCCCCGGTTCCAGGTTCTCTGCCTGAGCGCTTCGTAGCTGCTCTGGTGCCTGTCTCTGGGTTTCCTCATCCTTCTGTAGAAGCTGATCCTCCGTTTCCTGAAATTGCTCAAAGGAAGGACGAGGCAGCTCTAAGACAACCTGACCTCTTTGAGCCTGGGATCCTGCCAGTGATTTGTTACGCTCTACTTTCTGAGCCGCTACACTGCCAGCTCCTGCTACAAGAGCCACCGTGAGAGCTCTCCTAAAAGCTGGCTGAGGCAGAGAGGCAATGGCGGCAGCCGCGAGAGCAGTAACGATGTGGACGTTAAAGGGCTTAGCCATGACAACAGAGAGCGTTGGGCGAGAAGGAGTTGGAACTAAGGATAACCGCTGATGCCAGAACCGTGAAAGAAATACAAAAATTCTATATAGTATAATATTTTGAGGAGGAGTCCTTTGGAGCTTTGTTAAGTTTCAAAAAATCAGAAGGAAAAACAACGAACTTCACCGTTGCCGCATTTGCGGATCCAAGGCATCTCGCAATCCATCCCCGACAAAATTGATGCTCAGCACGGTCAAAAAAATCATCAGTCCGGGGAAGAAGGCCATGTGGGGCGCTTGCTCCAGGTAATTGCGGGCATCGAAGAGCAATCTGCCCCAAGTGGGCACATCCGGCGGGAACCCCAGCCCCAAGAAGCTCAGCGTTGACTCGGTGATGATCGCCGTCCCTACTGATAGCGTCGCCGCCACAATCACAGGGCTGAGCACATTGGGGAAAATATGCACCCAGATCAGCCGACGGGCCGGAGCCCCAATGGCGCGAGCCGCCAAGACAAAATCCATTTCCCGCACGCTCAAGAAGCTGGCCCGTACCAGCCGCGCCACCGACATCCAATTCAAGCTGCCGATCACCAGCACCACCAGGATAAAAATCCCCGTTTCTGGCCCTGCCAAGCGTCGCAAGCTCTCTCGAAACAGAAAGATCACCAACAACAACAGCGGCAATTGCGGCAAGGAGAGAAACAAATCCGTAAACCGCATCAGGGCCACATCGATCCAACCCCCATAAAACCCCGATATCGCCCCGATCAAGGTGCCCATCGTAATGGCCACCAGCATTGAGGTAATGCCCACTGAAAGCGATACTCGCCCGCCGCGCAACACCCGCGCCAAGACATCTTGTCCCAGGTCGTTGGTGCCAAAGGGATGGGCCCAACTGGGGGGCAGTTGAGAACGAGAAAAGTCGATCTGGCTGGGGGAAGCTGTGTAGATCAGCGGGCCCACCACACATCCCAAGATGATGAGCAGCAAGGTGGCCGTCCCAAACAGGGCCAGCCTATCCCGACGAAAGCGCCGCCAAGCATCCCCCCACAGGGTACGCGGGGGGCGTTCCTGAACGTTGGCTTGAGGGGGAGCAGGGATCGAAGCAGACATCGGACACCTCTAGGTTGTGTTGATCTTTCATTTGAGCCAAAAGAGAGCACTGACGAGATAGAGAAAACTCAAGAAGTTCCTGGCC
>NZ_JANSIG010000140.1:0-3473 GCF_047461975.1 Synechococcus sp. R55.3
GAGCCGGAGGCATCCACCACAAAGATCACCAGGGCTCCGGCCTTGCGAACCAGCTTTTTGGCGCGGATATCGCTCGGTTCCACGACGACGGCGCGTCCCGGTTGTCGCTGGCGGCGGCTCTTCTGGTAGGGAGCAGCGGCTCGCAAGGTGGCATCGACGGCAATGCGGGGGTTGGATCCCTGGGGCAGGATGGGCTTGATGTAACGGCCCCGGTCGGCGCTGAACACCAGGCTGCGGGATCCCGTTTTCCCCTGTTGGTTGAGGGACTGGGCAAAGGCCAGCAGGCGCGGGTCGAGGGCAATGCGCTCCGGCTCGAAGAAAAACTCTTCCGGCAGACTCAGGTTTTCCGGTTGGGGATCCGTTTCCTCTCTATCTTCCCCATCCTTGTCGGGATCCGGCGGCGGGGGATCCGACTGTTGGGATGGTGGCGGGGGGGGAGGGGGGGGCTGGTCGGGGTCGTATTGGGCGCGGGGCAGCAGCACCAGTTGCACAGCCTGCTGCAGATCCTCGGCCAACAGGCGATCCCGTCCTTCCAGAGCTGCCAGGGCACAGGCGGCCCGTAGGGCAAACTGCTCTCCCCGATGGCCTTGGACATTGCCGCGGATGGCCTCTTGCACCAGGTAGTGGATCTGTTCCCGCTGGGGTTTGACCTGGGGCAGCCACTCTCGGGCCAGGACAATCTGGGTGCGGATTTCTTCCAGTTCTGCTTGGTGTTGTGCCAGAAAGGGTTCGGGGGCATCGCCGAATTGGCTGGCTCGCTGGGCAATCTCCCGCCGCTCCTCCAGGCTCAGATCCCGCTCCAGCGGCACCACCATGGCCATGCGATCCAGCAAGTGGGGGCGCAGGGATCCCTCCTCGGGGTTGTAGGTGGCCACCAGCAGGGGCCGACAGGGGTGTTGCAGGCTGATCCCTTCCCGCTCCAGGCGATTCACCCCATCGCCCACCACCGTCAGCAGCAGATCGGCAATTGAGTCATCCAGCAGGTTGATGTCGTCCACGTACAGCACACCCCGGTGGGCGGCAGCCAGCAGCCCCGGCTGAAAGACGGTTTCTCCCCGCTCCACCGAAGCTCCCACATCCACGGATCCCAGCAGCCGATCTTCGGTCACGCCCAGGGGAATCTGGACAAAGGGGGGCGATATCACTTGGGTGGGCGGCACCTCTCCGGCTGGGTAGCGAGCCTTGGCCCAGTCCGACCAGGTGTCCGGTCGCGCCGGATCGTCGTTGCAATAGGATCCCGCAATCACCTCGATGGGCGGTAGCAAGGCGTGGATCCCTCTGGCTAAAACCGACTTGGCCGTGCCACGCGGCCCCACCAGCACCACCCCCCCTAGGCTGGGATCCACCGCTGCCAACAGCAGAGCCAGCTTGGCCGCCTGCTGCCCCACCACAGCGGTGAGGGGAAAGGTACAAGGGGCGGATAGAGTTGCGGATCCCATGGGTAAAGCTTGGCGATCAAGATCCAATCGGGCCGATTCGCAGCGGACAGGGAGCTGCACACCCCAGTCTATCGCTTTAGGGAGTTCCCCGAGCGCTCCGCGCCGCTGACGCGACCACCCTAAATCCCTCTCCCAAGGGAGGTGGGCCGGAATCCAGGCCGCCAACGGCTTCACGGCGACTGGGAATGCTCCGGGTGGGCTACTGCCGTTTGGTGGTCATCTCTGCTCAAGATGGGCATTGCTTCAGCGGGTTGCAATCATCACGTGCTTGGTGATTTGGTAGTCGCGCACCGCCTCTGCCGAGAGATCTTTGCCAAATCCCGACTGCTTGAAGCCGCCATGGGGGGCCTCAGAGGCAATGGGAATATGGTCGTTGATCCAGACGGTGCCGAACTCTAGATCGGCGGCCAACTTCATCGCTCGTCCGATGTCCTGAGTCCACACAGAAGCCGCCAGCCCGTATAGGACGTCATTGCCCAGGCGTAGCGCTTCCGCTTCTTCACGAAACGAGCCGAGCGTGAGAACCGGCCCAAAAACCTCACTCTGTACGATCTCCGCCTTTTGATCAACATTGGCAATCACCGTGGGTTCATAGTAGTAGCCTTGGGCAAACTGGGAAGGGATCCGACCGCCGGTCAGCACCTTGGCTCCCTCTGCTTTGGCCCGCTCCACAAATCCCATCACCCGCTCCCGCTGGACTGCCGAGACCAAAGGCCCCATCTCCACCCCGGCCTCAAAGGGGGATCCCACCGTCACTTTGCGCATGGCCTCTACAATGGCCTCTTGTACCTGCGCCAGCTTGCTCTCTTGCACGTAGACGCGGGTGGCCGCCGTACAGTCTTGGCCGGTGTTGACGGTGGCAGCAAACGTGGCCTTGGCAGCAACGGTCTCTACGTCCGCATCCTCGAAGACGATAAACGGCGCTTTGCCCCCCAGTTCCAAATGCACCCGCTTCAGGGTCTCTGCTGCTGTCCGCATCACCTGCTTGCCGGTGGCGGTGGAGCCGGTAAGGCTGACCATTCGCACCTGCGGGTGCTCTACCAGGGCTTGGCCGGTAGCATTGCCCCCGGTAACGATGTTGACCACCCCTGGCGGGATCCCGGCCTCGGCGATCAGTTCTCCCAGCATCAGGGTGGTCAGGGGGGTGGCAGGAGCGGGCTTGAGCACCACCGTACAGCCGGCGGCCAGGGCGGGGCCGATCTTCCAGACGGCCATCATCAGCGGATAGTTCCAGGGGGTAATTTGAGCGCACACCCCCACCGGCTCTTTGCGAAAGAGGGAGGTGTAGCCCTTGGCATATTCCCCGGCGCTAAAGCCATGGATGTCGCGGGCGGCAGCGGCGAAGAAACGCAGATTATCCACCGCAAACGGCAAATCTCCCCCTAAGCTGAGGAACTCGTAGGGCTTGCCGGTGTTTTCCGATTCCACACGAGCCAGTTCTGGGGCACGAGCCTCGATCAGATCTGCCAATTTCCAGAGGGCCAGGGATCGCTCGCCGGGGGTAAGTTTCGACCAACGGCCATCGTAGAAAGCGGTCTGGGCAGCTTGCACCGCCCGATCCACATCGGCAGGGCTAGCATCCACCACCTCTGCCAGTTTCTCGCCGGTGGCCGGGTTCTCGATGGTCATCAACCCCCCCCCTTGGCTATCGACCCATTGGCCGTCGATCCAGAGTTTGTAGGCCATAGCGATGTCCTCAACAGCTTGGTGAAATGGCTCTCCCCATTGTGCCGAATCTTTTTGGCTCGGCTTGAATCATAAGCTTCAATGAACTACCCCACCGCATAGGCGGATGGGGTTTCTGATGCCCCATTCGCTTGACGGTGAAGTTTCTGTCTCTTCCTCTGCCCCAGTTGCTTCATAGCCCTGAGCATCAGGACTTTGAAGTAGTGCTGAGACATCCAAGACTCACGAGGCCGGTTCCCAACCCCGGTTGCTTGTTTATTGCAACATTGTGCATCACCATCACCGAGCCCCGATCCCTGGGGATTTCAAACCCACAACCAGAGCAGACATGATAGCGGTTGCTCAAGT
>NZ_JANSIG010000141.1:0-3031 GCF_047461975.1 Synechococcus sp. R55.3
CAGCCTAGAGGTCCAGGGTTGGCTTGCCGACTCTAGGGCTACTGAAAGCTCCCGCCTTTAGGCGGGGGTAGTTTACCAACACGACCCATGAAGACCAAAGACTATTGGCTTGGCTCTGACAATACAGCCGCCTCTGGATCCACTGACAAATGGGCGATCAGCCGATCCACCAGCCGCGAGAGGGTTGCCCGTTCTTCTGGGCTGAGACAGCCGTAGGTTTGCTCCCGCAACTGCCAAATCAGAGGGGGCAAAACGTCTTTCAGCTCCTCTCCTGCCGGTGTGAGGTAGACTCGCCAAATCCGCCGATCCTCAGGATCCCGCTGCCGCCGGATCAGCTCCCGTTTTTCCATGCCATCCAACACCCCGGTCATGGTGCCCCCCAACTGCTGCAGGCGCTCACAAATGGTGGAAGTCGGGATCCCGTCTTCTTCCCAGAGGCAGCAGAGCACCACCCAATGGGAGATGGTTAGGCCAAAAGGCTCTAAATAGGACTGGAACTTCCGCCGCACCAATTGAGACAACAATCGAATGCGATAGCCCAAGGAGTTGGGGGCGAGAATGTCATGCCACCGTTCTAGGAAAGCCTGTTTTTCCGATTGAACTCTTACTTTGGTTGGACTGTTTCCCATTGGCGGCCTGGAATGCTTAGAGTCTAAATCGCCCTATTTTATCTTTTACTCAGGAGAGAAGGAGCTTGCGATCCGTTCTGCACGAGTGTATGAGCCATCTCCCACCCTCTCCAGTACAGCCTAGCCCTTGCACAGCCAACGGACGATCTGCAGCCATTGCCGTTGCAAAGGATATCCATCAGGCAACACAGCATTTTCTGGCTTCGCATCAGGCTACAGCCGAGTGGGATCCCTGCCAAGCAAAAGATGGGCTCGCATGAACTGGAGTCGATAGCGCTGGAAGAGGCTGCCACAGAGATTTGCAAAGGCAGTTCGGATGGCACTAGAGTAGCGTCAAGTCTTGCCAGCCTGTCGTCTTTTGCAAGTGTCTTTGGTGAGGTCGTCATGCCGCTTATCCCACAGGGGTTGCGCCCCCATCGTCGTTTCCTCTGGGCAGGGATCCCGTTGGCCGGTGCTTTGGCCTTGGGGGCCTGCTGGAGCAATCGCACGGGTGCCGAAGTCGAGTTTCCCACATCGGCTCAGAATCCTTTCCCCCCCATCCCCACCCCACCGCCGCCGCTGCCTTCCCCAAGTGGAACTCCGGGCCTTCCCCCCTGGTGGCCTCGTGCCCAATCGCCGGAGTGGGAAGATTCCCCTTATGCTCCGGTCTTGTCCGGCTTTTTGCAGGGATTGGCAGCCCAAGGGGGAGCGCTCTCTCAACAGGGGATCCTGCTCTGGACACCGGAAGGGGATCTGTTAGCGGAGCATTTATCGGATCGGCCTTTGCCGGTGGGAGCCTTGGATCAGTTGGCCATCAGCTTGATGGCCCTGGAGACTTGGGGCTATGAACGTCGCTTTGAGACCCGGTTCTACACCACAGGCCATCTTTTGGGCCATCGCTTGACGGGAGATTTGATCCTGGTGGGTGGCGGGGATCCCTACTTCACGGAAGCGAATGTGGCAGAGCTGGCCCACCATTTGCATAGCCTCAACATTCGCCAGATCGACGGGGATGTGAAGGTGTTGTCCCCCTTGCACCTGCTGGGCCAACCCGATCCTTTGGCCGGTGCTCGGCGTTTGGCAGAGCTCCTCAGCGATACGCAACAGCCCCACCCGGTTGCCATTCGCGGCTCGGTGTCAACCCTGACAGCCCTCCCCGCGGACGCCCACTGCTTGGCTCGTTATACCTCGCTACGCCTGGGATCCCTGTTGCAAATCCTCAACGGCAGCAACGACCGGACTATGGCAGAAGCCCTGTTGGCGGAACTGGGGGGCAAAACAGCCCTGCTGGAGTACCTGCGGCAGCGGTTGGTGGCTCAGCCCATTTCCCGCCTGGATCCCGACATGGCCCCCGCCGAGCAAGACATTCGCTTTGGACAAAGGGGGCAAGCCCTGTACCTCTCCCCTCGCGCCCTAGCTCACCTCTGGGAGCAGTTGGTGGATCTCACGGACGGGGATCCGACTCGGATCTTGCCCAGAGCGGGCATTGGCCACAGCACCCTGCAGGCGCGCACCTTGCCCCCAGGCACGGTGGCTCAGGTGGGATCCGCTGCGGATCGGCTGATGATGATGGGGCAATTGCCGGATGGCACCCGCTTTATCCTGCTCAACCAAGGCCCCGACCTGGGCATTTTGAGCCAACAACAGGATCAGTTTCTGCGGGAGGTGGCGGCCATTTCCGAGCCCCTTCGCCGCTAATGCCGACAATTAGACTTCTTCTTTATGTACCTCTCCCCCACTTCCCGTTAGGGGGCGAGAGATTGCGGCCTTGCAGCTATGCAGGGCAGAGTAGTGCGCTCGCTACTGACTTGGGCGCATGGAGCCTTCAAAGAGCTGCTGAAGGCGGTGGCTAAGCAGTACGGGAAGCTGGTGATTGAAGTCTCAGCTTACTAGCGCAGGAGCCCCGCCCTCTGCCCACAGGGCGAGGGTCGGGAGGAATGCACTTTGATGAGGTACCGTAAGGGTATGACCCAAGTCCTGACCCTTTCCTGCAGGCTCAAGGTGTCTCAGTCGCAAGCCGCAAAGTTGGATGCGACCTTGGATGCCTTCGGCCAAGCCTTGAACTGGGTCAACCAAAACAAACCCGAGAAGGTCGCCAACGCCGTCAAACTTCAATCTCTGTGCTACCGCGAAATCCGTGCCCGGTTCGGCTTGTCCAGTAACTTGGCCGTACAGGTCTGCAGACGGCTAGCAGGTGCTCGTAAAGTTGCCCGACAGAAAAACCGTCCGGTCAAAGCGTTCAAGGGGGGCTTTGCTACCTATGACGCTCGTATCTTTTCATTTCGCGAGAAAGACTGGACGGTGTCGCTGACCACGGTGGAGGGTCGAGAGCGCTTTGAGCTGGCGATTGGTCATTACCAGAGAGAACAGTTGGCAGGCTCCAATCCCAAATCGGCCACTCTGGTCAAGCGCAAAGACGGTTC
>NZ_JANSIG010000142.1:0-2704 GCF_047461975.1 Synechococcus sp. R55.3
TGGTTCCAGGTTGGCTCTGCGTTGTACAAGCCCTTTCAAGTCTATGCCGTCACCTTGCCTATTGCGGGTGCCGACTCCACCACCCGTGCCATTTCGGCTTTGCAATTTCAGCAAGATCGGCGGAGGGATCTGCTTAACAAATGGGGAGCCTTCAGCCGCGGCGACCTAGAGTATTTCTTCACTCCTGGCTACAACTGGAACGGTGCCATCTACGCGGGGGGCAGCCTCTTTTTCCGTTACGCCAGCAACAATTTGTTCCGAGCTTTCACCATCAGCTCCGAGCAGTCTTGCTTCTACATGCCTGTCGATAACTCTGAAATTACAGCCTTTGGCGAGCTGGTGGCAGGGGCTATCGGTTACCCCGGACAGGGCCAAAGTGACACGCTAATTTTCGATGCCCATCCTGGTGTGGCGAATGTACCGCCAAGTACGCCCCTTCCCCGCCTGAATAACCTCAATTTCGATTCGGTTCAAAACGACGCAGCTCCTGAGATGGTAGCTCTGGATCCGCTGGAGCTACAGCTTTTTGGTCGCATTCGTACCCGCGGAACCTACGCCCAAGATGCAGCAGAATGGGCAAAATCTCCTCTCAACGCCAAGAACCCTCGCAGCCCTGGGCGGATCAAGGCCGGTGGTTTTCAGGCTGGTGCCGACCAGGTCTGCCCTCCCTATGTAGACGATGTCTATCGGGCTGACAACCGCTTTGGCCCCAAAGCCAGCTACGACCGTCCGCCTGTAACTCCTGACCCGCAGAGGGGCTGCGACGTGGACACCTTTGCGGAAAGGTATCGTCCTGCTAGTCGTCCTGCTAGGGCCGGTGATCCCATTCCTGCTGATGCCAGGAACAACCAGAATGAGTCTTTGACCGAGGACAACCCACCCCCAGGCGCCCTTTCCGAGGTGGGCTTAGATGGCTATTGGGAGCGGCGGGCCCGTGTGGAAGGTCTGCGGGTGATCGTGGGGCAGCGGCTGGAACTAACCCGCACCGATTCTTTGCCTTTGCCTCTGGTGCCGCCCGGGGATCCCGAGGACCCCACCAAGCTGCAGGCCATTTTCATCAGCAACGAGGCGCGGCAACGGCTAACCCTGCGGGATAACCCAGCGGCAGTGCAGGCCACGGCCGTTTACCACTACAGCCATGAGCAGGGGCGCTTTCCCATTGCCTGCTTAGCCACGGTGGCTCACCCCGGCACTCCCTGGAGCTTGCAGCGGGCTTCTACGTTTCCCACAGGCAACCAAGCCAATCAATTGGGCATCAACTTCTTCACCGGGCAGGGCACCAATGTCTGGGAATATGACCCAACCCCGATGCAGGCTCGGCTAGCTCCGGGCACCTCCTTGTGGACGGCCCTCACCAACCTGGCCAATTTTGCCGGCGATCCCGATGGGGCCTATCCGCCGCGTCAAGAGGCGGGCCGCATTCACCCGGATCCGTTTATTACGGCTTTTGGCAACTTCTCGGAGCTGCGGCGAATCATTGAAAACCCGACAAACCTCAGCTTGGCGGATCAATCGACACTGCAAACGGCAGG
This sequence comes from Synechococcus sp. R55.3, assembly GCF_047461975.1. Taxonomy (NCBI): domain Bacteria; kingdom Bacillati; phylum Cyanobacteriota; class Cyanophyceae; order Synechococcales; family Synechococcaceae; genus Synechococcus; species Synechococcus sp. R55.3. The sequence continues at coordinate 1,533 of NZ_JANSIG010000142.1, forward strand.
CTGCATGTTGGGCATGCTGGCCGACAACATGCTCCGCATTGAGGCGGCTGCCAATGCCGGGGATCCAGCGGCTCAAACCCTCTGGAACGACATTCAAGCCAGCCGAGCTGGGAACCGAGAGGCGGCCAATCGGTTTTATCTGCCGCTGCGCTACATCTTCCCGACCACCAGTTTCAACCAGACGGATACCCTGGAAACGGAGCGGCGCAGCGCTTACTCCTTCCTTCCGAGCACAGTCAGCTATCAGGCTGTAACCAACTTAAACGAGGTTGCTCTGGAGCCCCGTTCTGGAATTGGCAACTGGGCTTTGCCCCATGCCCCAGCCAATTGCACTGCTGCTGGCCCCAATAGCAACCAATTTGATCTCATTCGGATTGGTAACCAGTGTCATCGCGTGCCCTTCAAAGATTCCGTCTTCTACGATGGCCGCGAGGCGATGGCAGTGCGGGCCCTCAACATCGACCTGGCCCTGCTGACCAACAACGTCAACGGACAGGCCAGGGGGCTGATTAACGGGGACACTTGGCTGCCTGCCGGCATTGGCGAGAACCGAGAAGGGGGGATTTTCTACGCCTTCCGGGAAGATGCGGTACGGGAGGATGCCATTGCCCGCCCGCCCTTGGGCACCTTTGCTGCCTATCAACAAGCTTGGCAAGAGGCAAACGCCCGCGGCACTTTGGGCAGCGCCGGTATTATGAACGCCGGTCAGCCGAATCGAGACACGGCCAATGGCCAAACGGTCTGGGATCCCCCTGTTTCCAATCCAGGTGGACTCAGCCCCAAACCGGTGGACTACTATGCCGATCCGGATCGGCGGCCCTACGGCTTCCGGCTGCGCAACGGGGCGGTGCTGGCCCGCGGCGGGTTCAACCCTGATGACGCGATTTTTGGCCTCTCCTTCGTTTCCGACAACCCCGTTTACATCCAAGGGGACTTTAACCTGCACCAGACGAGGAACGGGCAGCGGCTGGAGGAGTTCACAACTCTTCTTAACTTCGGAGCAGATGGCCTCTACAGCAACTTCTACGGGCGGCTGCGGGCCAATGAAGATCGGCGCTTTGCCCGGGCGGCGCAGGATCTCTGGCGGCCCAGCGACGTGTTGGGCGACTCGGTGAACATCCTCTCTGCCGATTTCTGCGATGGCAGCATCGACGACGGCTTTGTGCAGGATG
>NZ_JANSIG010000143.1:0-2616 GCF_047461975.1 Synechococcus sp. R55.3
CTCCAGCTCTACTTCAAAGTCCTGCGGGTCTATGAAGCAACTGGGGCAGAGGAAGAGACTAAAATCCTGCCGTCAAGGGGATGGGGCATCAGAAACCCCATCCGCCTATGCGGTGGGGTAGTTCATGCAGTTGTAGATTCGTCGCAGAGGTAGAGGGATCGCCATGAACCTGTTGAGCTTGGCCTTGCCGGATCTGTCGGCAGCTTCGGATCGGTTAACCGCCGCCTTGCAGCCCGTAGCCCAGTTTTTTGCCGGCCTCAACTTGCCCCAACCCATTGTGCAATGGGGTCACCCTTTGATGATGGGAATCGTGGTGGTGGTGATGGGCAGCTTTGTCGGCCTGACCGGGTGGCGAGGGCGAACCTTGCGTCTGGCAGCCGCCTCCCCAACCTCAGAGGGATCCCTGCCGGAATCGGCCCAAAAGCCTCTGCTGGATCACCGCAAATTGGCTCCCTGGATGGCCACCTTCATCGCTCTGGGCTACACCGGCGGCATTCTCTCCCTGGTGATGCAAGGGAAGCCCCTATTGAGCAGTCCCCATTTTTGGACGGGATCCCTGGTGCTGCTGTTGTTGGCGGTGAATGGAGCTTTGTCTCTCAGCGGCTTTGGGGGCAACCGCGCTGCTCTGCGCACCACCCATGCCTATGTGGGCAGCCTCATCCTGTGCATACTGTTTGCCCATGCCTTGTTCGGGCTCAAGCTGGGCTTGTCGCTGTGAGTGGCATTGACATGCTCCCCTGCCTAAAGGCAGGGGATTCTGGTTCCTGGTTCTGCGACAGCACTTATCGTGTTGGGTTGCCCCTCCACGGCAGCGGTGCTCGTCTCCCCAAGCGCTACGCAAGCCCTAGCACCCAGAGCGGTTCCCTAATGCCCTTAGGTACCGTTGCAAACAACAACCACAAAGCCTGCTGAGGCTGTATCCAGTCGTGAGACTGTTGGGTTTTTAGAGCGGTTGACTACCCTGCCGCTGCGGGCAGCATAGCACAAAGCCGCCCTAGTCGCGTCAGCGGGCCGTAGGCCTTAGGGCGGGGCTTTAGACCCAGTTTTTTGGTAACCCGAGGTTTCCCTCTCCCTGGACAGGAAGGCCGGGAGCCTATCAGCGATAAGGTTGCAGGGATTGCAGCAGGTAGAGCACGGTGAAAACGCCGATGCCCAGCAGGACGATGGACAACACCAGGTAGCTGCTGGCATTGGAGCGCTGCTCTTCCAAGAGGGCTTCAGGGGATTTGGGCGCGATCATGAACCGTCCCCCAGAAAGAGGTTTTCGGATCACGGGATCCCCTGCCTCGAAGCGCACCTGCCCCATGGCAAAGGCCATCGCATCCACCGGAATCACCCATTCCTTATAGATGAAAGAGCGAGTGGAGCGGTTTTCTGTTCTCACTTGGGAAAGGTAGCGCTTGAGATCGAAGTTGAAGCGGCTGGGGCCTTTTCCGGGAAAGACACGCTCATCCACAACCGCCATAGCCTCTACCTCCGCACCCGTGGGATCCACCCTCACCCTTCCGGTTTCGTCTTCGATGAAAAAAGGGATCTGGCGAACCACTGAGTGAAGGGTTTCATCTCTCGTTCTCGTCTCTCTCTCCAGGAGATATTCCCGGCCTGTGCTCGGATCGGAGTACACATTGTTGTAGTACTTTTGGGGAGAGCCTGCTTCAGAAAACGGCAATTTTTCGGGATAGGCTGGAGAGCCGAGCTTTTGTGGGTAATCGGGGTAACCAGGCTTCTTCTGGAAAGCATCCGAACCGGGGTAGCCAGAGCCGGGTTTTTGCGGAAAGGATGCCGCGCCGAAGTAGCCAGGGTTGGACTTTTGTGGGAAAGAATCGGAGTAGCCGGGATCAACCCTTTTCTGGAAAGAACTGGGGGCAGAATAGCCCAATCCGGGCTCCTTTGCGGTCATTCTCCCCGGATAGGATTTTGCCCGGGATCCCAAGCGCAGAGCGTTCTGGTATTCGCCTTCGCTGATCCGTTCGCTGTAAGTTACGTCGCCTTCGCTGTTCAAATACTTTCGATAGCATTCGACTTCGTCATACTCCCAAGAGATCTCGGACTTGTAGTAGACGCAAGGCTGTCGCGAAAATTCCGATACCAAAGGCCGATTGCACAAAATCCTGCCATAAACTTGGGCCAAGTTTGCTCCTTTTGCCTGTGGACTTGTCTGACCGAGATTGCGAAGCTCGGCTACCTTGAGCAACCGAGTGGTGGAGAGCTGTTGAACCAACCTTTGGGAGCGCAAATACTCAACACATGAAAACAGAGAGCCGGGAAGACAAAGTAGCCCAAGCAGCGTCAGCCAGTTCATAGAGGCCTTCCTTTCCGGGGGGTGGGAGTGAAGTTGGCCTCATGCTAGCAGTTATCCATAAAACAGCATTTAAGAGGAGTTTAAGACAATCCCGAATGCGGTCAGTTCCGAACTTGACTTGGCAACTGAGACGGGTTTCCCCGCAAGGCTTCTAGGAAGGCAAATACTGCGGGCGGATGCAGCGCAGAGGCCAGAACAGCAGCTCCGATCACCCGCTCCAGTGGGATCGGCAGCCGACGGATCTGGATCCCTTCGGGAATGGGGATGGCGGCCAAGCGAGGCAAAATGGCAGCCCCCAGACCCTGCGCCACCAT
>NZ_JANSIG010000144.1:0-2588 GCF_047461975.1 Synechococcus sp. R55.3
CCGAGCGATATCCGCGCCAAAAAGCTGGTTCGCAAGGCCGGAGCCCTGGTGATCTTTGTGGTGGATGCCTCCGGCTCCATGGCCCTCAACCGCATGCAAGCGGCCAAAGGAGCGGCCCTGCGCCTGCTCACAGAAGCCTACCAGAACCGCGACAAGGTGGCCCTCATCGCCTTTCGTGGAGAAACTGCCGAAGTGCTGCTGCCCCCCACCCGCTCCATTGAGCTGGCCCGCCGCCGTTTGGAATCTCTGCCCTGCGGCGGGGGATCCCCTCTTGCCCATGCCCTCACCCAAGCCGTGCGGATGGGAGTCAATGCCCGTGCTGCCGGCGACGTGGGCCAGGTGATGCTGGTGGCCCTCACCGATGGTCGGGGCAACATCCCCCTCAGCCGCTCTTTGGGACGGAGCGATGGCAAACCCCAGTCGGGAACGGATCCCATCGACCTGAAGCAGGAGCTGCGGGAGATTGCCCTGCGCATCCGCGCCCTGGGGTTGAAGCTGCTCTTGATCGACTCCCAAAGCCGCTTTGTAACCACCGGCTTCAGCGCCGAACTGGCGGAATTGGCGGGCGGACGGTACTTTCATCTGCCCCGCGCCACCGACCAGGGGATCGCAGCCGTGGCCCGCTCGGCCATGCAGGAAGGACGCACCTACTCCTGAGAGAACAGCCTCTCCGTCGGCGGAGGTTGTAACTTTTCTTAATGGTTGGTTATGATCCCTGTAGGCGAACTTCACCTTGTCCCATGGCTACAGGACTCCTGCCCCAACTTTCCCTCCAGAATCCCATGGCTGTCGATTGGGTCAGTCGGGGGGTAAGCGCAGCCATTCGCGCCCTCTTTAAGCATGCAGAGCGGCTGGAGGCGCGCGTGCGAGTGGAGCCTGTTGCCAAATTGTTGCAGGGTCGTATCGACAGCTTTGAACTGTTGGGCCAGCATCTGCAGATGTACAACGGCCTGAGGCTTTCGGCTCTGGAGCTATTCTGCAATGCGGTGGCCATCGATTTCAGCCAAATTTGGCAGGGGAAGATCAAGCTGCGCCAGCCAGTACAGGCCACAATGCGCGTGGTGCTGAGCGAAGACGATCTGGCGCAATCGTTTAACACACCTTTTGTGCTGAATAGGCTGGCCTTAGGAAAGCAGGATGATAGCCCCCTATCCTTCCATCACGTCCATATCAGCATCACCCCGGCGCGACGACTGCAATTCCAGGCAAATGTACAGCAGGGAGAAGCCAGGGCTTTCTGCGTCGGTTTTTCCGCCCAGGTTGAGGTGCTGGAGCGGCGTCGCATCCGCTTTACAGATCCAGTGTTTGAAAGCGGTACAGAAGAGGAGCTAGCCTTGAGCCAAGCTTTGGTACGCTGCCTGAATGAGCTTCTGGATTTGGATCGGCTCGCCTTGCGAGGCACTGAGCTGCGGGTAGACCGGGTGAACTTGCAGCCCCAGCAGATGATCCTGTACGGCAGTGCCACCCTAGCGCAATTTCCCACACGCCAACCCCAATGGGAAAGTGCTTGACAGCCTTTGGAAGGGCGGCTACGCTCAATAGTGGTGAGGAGTGAAGAGAAGAAGCCTCTGGGGTCGAAACACGGACAGACTCCCAGAGGTTTTTTCATGCTTCAGGAGCTTGAGAGCTCCGCTCTGCCCCTCGATCTTGATCTGTTGAACTTGTAGTCCTTTGACCCAAACTGGGACACTACACCCAAAACGTTGGTCGCGTCGTCGCGTCAGCGTTGCCGAGCAATAATGCATGCGGCCAAAGGCTTTTCTCAATGGCCCAGGCGCCTCACCCTAACCTGAAACGACTATGATTGCTCAACGTTGGTTACGCCTGGGGATCAAGCTGTCTTTCTTTGCCGTGATGTCCACAGCTTTGCCAACCGGAATACGGCGCGGCTTCTCTAAAGAATGGGGTAGCTGGGTATCCTAAAAGCTGGGGTTACGGCATCCTTCTTTATTCATGGGGATGAAGTGGCTCAAGACATAACGGTCATTCTAAGACCTAGGAAAGAACTCTTCAGCCTTGACCGTGAGGGGATGTTTATTCTTTGCCTACGGTTGGTTCACTATTCAAGCAGGTCTTGTCAAAGCGAGCACACCGAGTTTGAAACAGCAACTACTCCGCCTACTTGAGTTTTGGCGCCGCCGCTTTCCCCACAGCCTGCGCACCCAGGTGGCATTGGTCATTGCCAGCCTTTCGTTTGTCCCCAACTTGGTTTTCATCCTGTCAGTGGAGTGGATCTGGCCCGACACGCAGTTCAGCGCTGAAGGGATCCTTCTGCTGCTGCTGTGGATCCCGTTGCTGGCGGTGCTATCGGCGGTGGTGGGCTATGCTCTGTCCTCCATGATTTTGCGCCCCCTCACCCTGCTGGCCCGCGAGTTGGCCCATTTGGAAACCTTGATCAACCAGCCTGCCCGTTGGAATCTGCTGCTCCGCCCCGGGGATCCCCAGGAAGCCCTGATCTTGCGGCAGGCCTTTGCCCAGTTGCTGCGCCAGATCCAGATCGACCAAATGCGGCGAGAAGCCTTTACCGCCACCCTGGTTCACGACCTGAAAACTCCCCTCATCGCCTTTGGGCACCTGCTGAGCGCCTT
>NZ_JANSIG010000145.1:0-2484 GCF_047461975.1 Synechococcus sp. R55.3
GGTGCGTACCGACAAGGTGGATGGCTTTCGCCTGGATCGCGGCTTTCAGGTGCTGTTCACCGCCTATCCCAAAGTGCAGCAGCATTTGGATCTGGGTAAGCTCGATCCCCGTCCCTACCGGCCCGGCGCTATGTTGGCCCGGCCAGGGTGGTTTTGGCTGTTGGGGGATCCCCTGCGGGATCTGGCCGGTGGGATCCCATCCCTGCTCAATCCTTTGGCCAGCTTTGGGGACAAGCTCAAGGTGCTGCAATTGCGGGCAGAGCTGGCCCGGCGCACCCCTGAGCAAGTCTTTCAAGAAGGTCTGGGGGGATCCGATTGTTCTGTGCAGGCATTCCTGCAGCGGTATGGGTTTTCCGCCAAGATTTGCCAGCACTTTTTCTACCCCTTTTTCCGAGGGATCCTCCTGGATCCAGACCTGGCCAGCAGCGCCCGCCTCTTTGCCTTCTACTTCAAGATGATGGCTGAGGGCTCCATCGTCACCCCGGCCTTGGGTATGGGAGAGCTGGCCCGACAACTGGCCGGTCACCTGTCCCCCGAACAGATCCGCTACCAAACCCAGGTGGAGCGCATTCTGGCAGAAGATGGGAAAGTGCGCGGCATTCGCACCGCCAATGGCGAAGAGATCCCTGCCGAGTGGGTAGTCTGCGCCGCCGATGCCCCCCAAGCGCGGGCCTGGCAAGCGGAGCTGTGCCCTCAGGCCCCCACCCCCATTCCCACTCCAGGGCGAGCGGTGACCTGCCTCTACTTCTGCGCTCCCTTTTCCCTCACTCGTGGTGGCTATTTGCACCTCAACGCCACCGGCCAGGGCTGGATCAACCATTGGGTTCAGCTCACCCACATCAGCCCGGCACTGGCTCCCCCCGGCCAACACCTGTACTCTGTGGTGGTGCTGGGGGATCCCCCCTTAGGTGACGAGGAGCTGGCCCAAGCCTGCCGAGCCGAGCTGCAAGCTTACTTCCCGAAAGCTCCCCTAGAGCAATTTCGCCTGTTGCGGGTATACCGGATCCCTTTTGCCCAGTTTGTACAACCCCCCGGCTTTCAGCAGCATCTGGTTCCCACCTTTAGCGGCCTGCCGGGCCTCCTTTGGGCCGGGGAATACACCCACCAGAGCAGCCTCGAGGGATCCCTGCGCAGCGGCGAACAGGCAGCGGCGTGGATCCTCCAAAAATCCGCCTAGATCTGTACAAAGCAATACAGACTTTCTTAAGCCTGCTCCCAGAACCAAAGCCGGGATCCCGTGGTATGAAGGGGGTGAACTTGGTCGCCCACGAGGATCCCTCTGTCATGCAAAACGCTACCCTCAGTCCCATCCGGCTCCTGCAGCGGTCGTTCGAGATGGTAGGCCCCATCTATGGGCCGTTGCTGATCCTGGCCTCTCCCGGCTTCATCATTTCCATCATCGCCGAGCTAATCCCACTTTTCGGGGGAATCCTCAACTTGGCCTATGTCCTGATTGGTGCGCCCATCCTGACAGGAGCAGCCTTTTGGCTGGTGGATCAGCACTTGAAGCAGCGAACTCCCCCGCTGGGCAACAGTCTGGATCAGGCTGTCTCCAAGGCAGTGCCTCTGATATTCGGCAGCCTCCTGGTGGGGTTGATTTCCTTAGTCGGGATGATGTTATTCGTGCTTCCTGGAATCTACTGGGGAGTAAGGCTGGCTTTCACGCCCTGCGCAATTGTCCTGGAAGACAAAGGCACTACAGAAGGGTTGGGCTACAGTTGGAGCCTCGTCAAGGGCCGCTGGTGGGGAGCGTTTTGGGCACTTCTTATCTTTGGCCTCACGGTGGTTGTGGCATTTCTGGCCGGGAATTTCATCTTTGGCTTCACGGTAGGTGTGATTTCGTCTTCTGACGAGACTTTTGCTGAGAAAATTTTGGAAGTTGTGAGTGTGACTGTGGTTGGGAATGCCGCCGCCACGGCGGTTGCCCCTATCTTGATTGCCTATATGGTGCTTCTCTTTCGATCCCTGCAGCAGGTGCGGGAGTGGGCAGCCTAGTTTGGCTTCCCCTCACCCCTGAGAAGAAGGGCGCTCCAGGATCCCTCCCCCAAGTAGGAGCTCCCCGTGGTACCAGACGGCGGCTTGGCCGGGGGTAACCCCAAACTGGGGCTCGGCAAACTGCAACTTCACCCGCTCAGGAGATTCCGGGATCACCGTGGCAGGCACCGGCGGGGTGCGGTAGCGCACCTGAACCTCTACGGCAAGGGGTTGTGTTGGGGGTGGGATGGAGACCCAGTTTACTTGGCTTACCCACGCTTCAGCCTGGGTGGCTTCCTCTCGTTCTCCAACCACCACGCGGTTGGTAGCTGCCTCGATGCGCACCACGTAAAGCGGACGGGAAGAGGCAATCCCCAAGCCCTTGCGCTGGCCTACTGTGTAGTGGTGGATGCCCTCATGGGACCCCAGTACCCGCCCCTGGGTATCGACGATTTCCCCTGGCCTTTGCCCAAGGTACTGATCCAAAAAGCTCCGCATCGAGCCATAGGT
>NZ_JANSIG010000146.1:0-2393 GCF_047461975.1 Synechococcus sp. R55.3
TCTGAGTGCTCCACAAATCCAGTGGCGCTATCCATCCCCACCCTACAGAGGGTGGGGAATTCCGCGCGTTTTGTTAACTTTCGAGCGCAGAGATTTTGAGCTGGCGGGGAACCCTTTGGGATTGGAAGGGTCAAAATGGATGCTCGCGAAGCGGGCCGTAGGTCGCTGGGGATCCGGCATCTGTTAAGGTGCTTGAAGGGTGGGTTCTTCTGCACAAGCATTCTTCGTGAGGTTGGGCTCATGTCTCCTGTGCTGTGGCAAGCGATTGGGTACGCCTGTGGGATCTCGCTGGGGATCCTGGGGTTGATTGTCCTTGTCAACGTTCTCGTGGAATGGCTGGATCGGCGAGAGACCCCGGCGAAGCCGACCGAGCCGCCAGAACCCTGCAGCACACCGGAGGGATCCCAGTCGGCATGAGTGACAGGGTTCGCGTTCACGTCTGGATACGGGGGCGGGTTCAGGGCGTGGGGTTTCGAGCCCACACCGAAGCGATGGCTCTCCATGCGGGTGTTCAAGGGTGGGTGCGCAATTTGCGGGATGGTCGTGTAGAGGCTGTTTTTGAAGGATCCCCTGCCGCAGTGGAGGCGATGCTGCGCTGGTGCCAACAGGGCAGCCCCGGTTCGGTTGTGGAGGCCGTTGAGCAACGTTCTGAGCCGCCGGAAGGTCTAGCCACCTTTGAGATTCGCCCTACCGTTTGAAGGAGTTTGGCTGTTCCAAGGATTTCTTTGACCTGCAGCACTTCAGCTTCGTCCGCTGGTTCTGAGCTGCCGTCCTCAGAAACTGCCCATGAGCTGGGATCCCCCAAGGTCGCACTAGAATGGTTACACCGCAAGTTTTTCCCATCCCATGACTGTTGCTGCCCCCGCCAAAGTGCAATATGAAGCTGTGATCGGGTTGGAAGTTCACTGCCAGCTCAGCACCCGCTCCAAGATCTTTTCCAGCAGCGCGACGGCATTTGGCGCTCCCCCCAACACGAATATCGACCCGATTTGTATGGGCTTGCCCGGCACCCTGCCGGTGTTGAACGAAAAGGTGCTGGAGTACGCGGTCAAAGCCGGTTTGGCCTTGAATTGCACCATTGCCCCCTACAGCAAGTTCGACCGCAAGCAATACTTTTACCCCGACTTGCCCAAAAACTACCAAATCTCGCAATACGACCTGCCAATTGCCACCCACGGCTGGATCGAGATCCAGCTCAGCGACGGTCGCACCAAGCGCATCGGCATCACCCGTCTGCACATGGAAGAAGACGCGGGCAAACTGGTACATGCTGGCAGCGATCGCCTGTCGGGATCCAGCTATTCTTTGGTGGATTTCAACCGAGCGGGGGTTCCCCTCATCGAGATCGTCAGCGAGCCGGACATCCGCAGCGGGGAAGAAGCGGCAGAGTACGTGCAAGAGCTGCGCCGCATCCTGCGCTATGCCGGGCTGTGCGATGGCAACCTGCAGGAGGGATCCCTGCGCTGTGATGTGAACATCTCGGTACGTCCGCTGGGGTGCGAGACCTTTGGCACGAAGGTGGAAATTAAAAACATGAACTCCTTCAACGCCATCCAACGGGCCATCGAGTACGAGTTCAACCGCCAAGTCAAGGCTGTGGAGGCAGGCGAGCGGATCGTGCAAGAGACCCGCCTCTGGGAAGAAAACAGCCAGCGCACCATCAGCATGCGCAAGAAAGAGGGATCCAGCGACTATCGGTATTTCCCGGAGCCGGATCTGCCGCCGATTCGCGTTACCGAAGCGCAGAAAACCCGCTGGAGGGCAGAGCTGCCGGAATTGCCCGGTGTGAAGCGGCGACGTTACCAGGAGGTGTACGGTCTCTCGGTGTACGATGCCCGCTACCTCAGCGATGAACGCAACACCGCCGAATACTTTGAAGCCGTGATCGCCGCCGGTGCCGACCCGAAAGCAGCCGCCAACTGGATGATGAGCGACATCGCCAGCTACCTCAACACCCACAAGCTGGACTATCCCGACATTGCCCTGAAGCCGGAAACCCTGGCCGAGCTGATCGGTCTCATCGAGCGGGGCACCATCTCCAGCAAAATCGCCAAGGAGATCCTGCCGGAACTGCTGGAAAAAGGCGGGTCGGCCCGCGCCCTGGTGGAAGCTAAGGGCATGACCCAAATCTCGGATAGCGCTCTGCTGGGGCAGATGATCGCCGAGGTGCTGGCAGAAAACCCCGAGCAACTGCAGCAGTATCGGGGGGGCAAAACCAAGCTCTTCGGCTACTTTGTCGGGCAATTGATGAAAAAAACTCAGGGACGGGCAGATCCAAAGCTGGCCAACGACCTGCTCAAGCAACACCTCGACGGCTAGCTGATACATTTACGCTGAACACTGCTGAACATCACTGTTCAACTATGCAGCGATAGCATTCTGTTTGTTTCCAA
>NZ_JANSIG010000147.1:0-2266 GCF_047461975.1 Synechococcus sp. R55.3
ATGACTTTTGCCAAACCGCCTAAAGCTCAGTAAATTCAGCAAAGTTCAGGGTTTTGGGGGTTAGAGGCATGCTCTCCTAGCTTATCGCTTCCGCTGGGGGAGTGTCGCCTGCTGGGATCCCTTTCTGAACCACCGAGAGCCAATCATAATAGAGCTGCGCAACCTGGCACTCAACCCCGCTTCAGAGGTGCTGACATGCGCCCCTACACCCAGATTGTCGCCCACCGTGGGGAGCACACCCACGCCGAGGAAAACACGCTGGCCGCTTTTGCTGCTGCTGTTGAAGTGGGGGCCGACCAAATTGAGCTGGATGTGCGCTGTAGCCGAGATGGGATCCCACTGGTTGTTCACGATGTCGATTTGGATGGACAGCCTTTGGCCGCATTAACTTGGGCCGAGATTCGGGCCCGCAAACCCACGATTCCCACTCTTGAAGAGACCCTGTCACATATCAAGGGCAAAATCACCCTCGATATCGAACTCAAAGAAGCAGGCTATGAGGAACAAGTCCTTGCCCTCGTTAGCGATATTTTGACCCCCGAAGAATTTGTGATCACCTCTTTTTTGCCTCAGGTGGTGCAGCGGGTTAAAACGCTTTTGTCCCCGCAACCCAAGGTTGGCCTGTTGATCGAGGCAAAGGCTGAGGAGCAAGCCAAGGGATCTTTACTTACCCGTTGCCGGGAGTTGGGAGCGGATTTTCTGGCCCCCCACTACAGTTGGGTGAACTTGCAGTTCTTGGCTGAAGCTGAACAGGCCGGGATCCCTCTGTACGTTTGGACGGTGAACGATCCTGAAGTGATGAAGTTGTGCTTGCAGCCATTTGCCGGCTCAGTAGGACAAAATCCCGTTGTTCAAGGGTTGATTACCGACCATCCCCAATTGGCTTTGCAAATTCGCGCCCATCTTTTGGCAGGAGTAGAGGGGGCAAAACCCTAGACCATGGGCACAAACTGCACCGGAAAAGCCCCTTTTTGAACCCATCCTTGGGCTGTTTTGCAGAGGATCAGCAAGGACTGGGATCCCTGGGCACCGGAGTCCGAAGGGCTTTCTCCCACCGGCACCACCAAGGTGCCCCCCACCGCCAGTTGATCCAGCAGCACCATGGGCACAGTTGGGGGCGCTGCCGTCACCAGAATGGCATCGTAGGGAGCATGCTCTGGCCAACCTTGGTAGCCATCCCCCTGACGCACTTCCACATTGCGATAGCCCAGGGCAGCGAGGGTTTGTTGAGCTTGAGCAGCCAATGGGGACAGACGCTCCAGGCTATACACTTGCCGGGCCAGCTCTGCCAAAACAGCCGCCTGATAGCCGGAGCCGGTGCCGATTTCCAACACCACCGATTCAGGCGTGAGGCGAGCAGCTTCTGTCATAAAAGCAACAATATAGGGCTGAGAAATGGTCTGGCCATAGCCGATGGGCAGAGGGCAATCCCTGTAGGCCCGATCCCGCAGATCAGAGGGGACAAAAAGGTGACGCGGCACTTTTCCCATGGCTTCCAGTACCCGTGGATCTCGGATCCCTCGTTTGATGAGCTGTTTCTTGACCATCTGCTCCCGTTGGGAAGCAAAGGGATCCGCAGCGTCGGGGGACTCTGGGATCCCAGCTGGAGAGCGAGAAGAATGTCTCCACCGGAAGGATGAGAATGGGTTGATCACCGATACACAACCTCCAGAAACGATGAGCTGCTCAGATCTGGACTCTGCTCAAGCTGTGGATAACACCGCAGCTGTTTGCTTTATGGGCTTATGGATCCCCGCCTGCTTTTTCTCCTTGTCGGCAGGGCCGAAGACAATGGCTGCCTATTGCGAGGATGGCGCGACCCCATTTCTTTCATTGGAAGAGAGGTTAAGGGTGAGGGAAAAGATGCCTGTGGAGCCCTACGCTGATCCTGGCTTACTTTTGGCAAGACTTCACCACTTGATGAAGAGATTGTTGCCGAATGGGAAGATGGAAAAAGTGAAACAAAATCCCTAGGAGCCTTTGTCCTGATCCTGCGCGGCCTTCTCGAACTTCAGCTAGAGCCCGCAGGAGCCCCGCACTCTACATTAGTGACTAGTGGCTAGTCACTACCCACTCACCACTATCCAGGGTCAGTGCCGAGAGGAATGCGGCCTTCCTTGATGAAGTACAATCGGCGCATGACCCAAGTCCTGACTGTAGCTTGCAAACTCAAGGTGTCCCAGTCGCAGGCCGCAAAGTTGGATGCGACAATGGATGCCTTTGTGCAGGCGTTGAACTGGGTCAACCAAAACACACCAGAAAAAGT
>NZ_JANSIG010000148.1:0-2236 GCF_047461975.1 Synechococcus sp. R55.3
TCTAAAAAAACCAACTTCATCCTCTTTCCTCTATAAATTACTCTCTCTATCCTAACATAAGATCAACACGACCTAGAGCTCGCTAACTTCCCGTTCCGTCCCAGGGGATCCCTAGCACCTGCACCAAAAAGGCCCAGCGGTCGGCAGCTTCCTCAATCAGCTTGCTGGTGGGCTTGCCGGCCCCGTGCCCTGCCTTGGTGTCGATGCGGATGAGGATGGGCTGGGATCCCCCCTGGGCTGCCTGCAGGGCAGCGGCAAACTTGAAGCTGTGGGCGGGCACCACCCGGTCGTCGTGATCTGCGGTGGTGATCAGGGTGGCGGGATAGGCAGTGCCGGGCTTGAGGTTGTGCAGAGGGGAATAGGCGTAGAGGGCCTTGAATTCCTCCGGGTTCTCCGGGGATCCGTACTCGGAGATCCAGGCCCAGCCGATGGTGAACTTATGAAAGCGCAGCATGTCGAACACCCCCACTGCCGGCAAGGCCGCTGCAAACAGCTCCGGCCTCTGAACCAGGCAGGCCCCCACCAGCAGGCCGCCGTTGCTGCCGCCGGAGATGGCCAACTTGGCGGGGTTGGTGTAGCCATGGGCTATCAGCCACTCGGCAGCGGCAATAAAGTCGTCGAACACCTTTTGCTTGTTGAGCTTGGTGCCCGCCTGGTGCCACTCTTCTCCGTACTCGCCGCCGCCGCGCAAACTTGGCTGGGCATAGACACCGCCCATTTCCAGCCAGGCCACCAGACCCACTGAAAAGCTGGGGGTAAGAGAGATGCCAAAGCCGCCGTAGCCATAAAGCAGAGTGGGGTGATCCCCTGTCCGAGCCAGGCCGCGGCGGTGGACAAGAAACATGGGGATGCGGGTGCCATCTTTGCTGGTGTAGAACACCTGCTGCACCTCGTAGGCCTGGGGATCGAAATCCACCTGGGGCTGACGGAACAGGGTGCTGGTGCCGCTGGTGAAATCGTAGCGGTAGATGGTGGGAGGGGTGGTGAAGCTGGTGAAGGTGTAGAAGGTCTCGGTGTCGCGGCGCTTGCCGCCAAAACCGCCCGCCGATCCCAGCCCCGGCAAGGGAATCTCTCCCAGAAAGTGGCCATCCAAGGCAAACCTTTTGATCTGGGTGTGGGCGTCTTTGAGGTAGAAAGCCACAAACTGATTGTTGATCAAGCTAACCCCCTGCAGTGTCTCCTCCGCCTCAGGGATCACCTCCTGCACCTGGTCGGGCTGCTCCAAGTCAATCGCCACCAGTCGCCGCCGAGGAGCTTGGCAGTCCGTCAACAGCCAAAAGCGGGATCCGTCGTTGCCCACGAAGCTGTATTCGGCCTCAAACTCGCGGATGAGCTCTACTACAGGAGACTGGGGATCCCGCAGGTCTTTGTAGAAGATGAGGTTTTTGGGATCCGTGCCCCGCCAGACGGAGATGATGAGGTAATTCCCATCTTCAGTAACCCCGCCGGCAAAGCCCCACTCTTTTTGGTCGGGGCGGTGATAGACCAAGACATCTTCTGACTGGGGGGTGCCCAGGCGGTGGTAGTAGAGCTTCTGGAAGTAGTTGGCGCTTTCGTATTCGCTGCCGGGGGCCGGTTCGTCGTAGCGGCTGTAGAAAAATCCCTGCCCGTCCAGGGTCCAGCTTACTCCCGAGAACTTAATCCAGCGCAGGTGATCCGGCAAATCCTCGCCGGTCTCGATGTCCCGCACCTTCCACTCTTGCCAATCGGAGCCGGAGCGGGAGAGACCATAGGCCAGATACCGCCCATCACGGCTGATGGCAATGCCCGCTAGAGCCACCGTACCGTCTTCCGAGAAGGTGTTGGGATCCAGCAAAACCCGCGCCTGGCCCTCTAGACTTTCTTGGGTGTAGAGAACGCTCTGGTTTTGCAGGCCGTCGTTTTTGAAGTAGAAGTAGCGGCCCCCTTCTTTGAAGGGCTGGCTGTATTTTTCATAGTTCCAGAGCTGGGTCAGGCGTTCTCGGATCCGCTGCCGGGCTGGGATCTGCTGCAAGTAGTTAAAGGTAAGGTGGTTTTGCGCCTCAATCCAGGCCCGCGTCTGCTCCGAATCCAGATCCTCCAGCCAGCGGTAGGGATCCGGCACCGGCTGCCCGTGGTAGATGTCCACAACAGTGGGATCGGGATAGCTGGGCGGGTAGTTGAGCATGAGACCTAAGCGCTAGAGCATGACTCTAGTCAATAATAAGCTCAACTATACTGAAAATAATGTATAATATGTTCAGTACGGATTACTACC
>NZ_JANSIG010000149.1:0-2066 GCF_047461975.1 Synechococcus sp. R55.3
AACAACAGCCTCCATGGCAGGTATGCTCTGCTTACCTAGGACGACCGGATCCATCTGGAGCTCATGCACAGGATGATCACCAGCATCTTGGAGATCGACCTGACCCAAACCGTCCGGTATTATCTTGACCACAGGGATCCCCCCCTTATCGCCTGGATCCTGGGCCGTGATCAAGCGCTCCAGACCTGTTGAAACCTCATATTGTTCAGGGTCAGGCCCCATTGGGATCCAACGCTGCCACAGATCCGAGGCTTTGTAGCTACAGAGTTTGAGGACTCGATAAACTTATGAGGTCGAAGCTCAACGGCTGGAACCGGTAGGATTGACTTATCTTTGGCCGGTGTCCTGTTAGGAATGGATCATGGCGCTTTACGACTGCGACTTTTATGCCTGGACGCAAGAGCAAGCCGCACTGCTGAGATCGGGGCAGTGGGATCGATTGGATATTCCCAACTTGGTGGAGGAGATTGAGACTTTGGGCAGGCAAGAACGCCGCGAATTGGTGAATCGGCTAGGGATCCTGGTGGGCCATCTGCTAAAGTGGCAGTTTCAGCCTCAACAACGAAGCAAAAGTAGGATAGCCACAATTATCGAACAGCGGCAAGAGGTGCAGGAGTTAATTGCGGATAATCCCAGCCTTAAGTCTTATCTGGTTGAAGCAATGAATAAAGCTTATCAAAAGAGCGTCCTGCTGGTGGTTAAAGAAACGCCCCTATCTCTAGATGACCTGCCTGACCGGTGCCCCTACACGTTGGATCAGGTGATGGATCCCGACTTTTACCCTGAGCAGGAGAGCCCCCAGTGAGGATCTCGTCTTTCCCTCATGGCGTATCTCCCTCTTTCAGTTGGGCGTTTTCATAGTTAACATTCCACCTAGGCAAATGACAATTTCGCTGTGGCCAATTGACGGTCTGAGCTGATGCGGTTGTCAGATGCTCTCTTCAAAATAATCACTATCAACTTTCTTGACTGGGTACAACGAAACTGTAGATACGCCAACGTCGTGCTCAATCATTAGATTTGTTAGTTGTTCGCCGTCAATCAAAACAATCTTACTGCCGATCTGCGAAACGTAGCTGCTAGCGTCTTCAGTAAACCTGGAGGTAGTGATAAAAATACCCTTGTTTGCTCTTTGAGCCTGTAAAGCACCCACAAACTGCATGACATCAGGACGACCTACCGGATTGCTATCCCAACGCTTTGCCTGAATATACACAACATCAAGACCGAGTTTGTCCTCTTTGATGATCCCATCAATTCCACCATCGCCACTCTTGCCAATTGCTTTGCCCGCATCTGCTCGTGAGCCTCCGTAGCCCATTTTAACCAGCAGCTCCACAACAACCTTTTCGAAGAAGGCGGGCGATACTTTCTTTAGCTTGGCAAGCAGTTCATCAGCCAGTTTGTCACGGAGACTTTCATATGCAGCTTCTAACTGCTCTAATGGTGTCGCTGCCGAAGTCTCTGATAAAGCTTTTTGTTTGCTTGCCTTGTTGCTGCTTCTTGTACCTTTAGGCTTCTCAAATTCCATGAACTCAGGATATTGCCTGAGTAACTCTACATTGATGGTTTTGGGCTGTTTTTCAAGAAGATCTCTTCCGCGGTCAGTAATTTGGTAGAATCCTCTGCGCGTTGTTTCCAGCAGCCCTGCCTTTTTCATATAAGTTGCAGCCCAGCCGACGCGATTGACAAAGGTTGGCTGTACACCGCTCGGCAGCATCTCCCTGAGATCGTCCTCTGTGAGGCCCAGTTCCTTTGCCAGAACTTCAACAGCTTCGCTGGTTGATATTTCAGTGCCTTTGCGGGCTGCAAACTGAAGAAGTGGCAACATCAAGCTCTGATAATCGGGAACGGCCATTTGTAGAACCGATGTGAAGACAGGGATCCCAAACCGAAGTAGGTTCCACCCATAACTTTACGCCAACCCTCTGCTGCAAGCCAGTTAGGGTATCCGCCAGGCCGGGAAGCCTCTGAAAAAAGTTTGACGTGGATGGCTCAGGCGTGATTTGAACACGCGACCAAGGGCTTATGAGTCCCCTGCTCTACCGCTGAGCTACTGAGCCAGG
>NZ_JANSIG010000150.1:0-1774 GCF_047461975.1 Synechococcus sp. R55.3
CGCCCCTGGGTATCGACGATTTCCCCTGGCCTTTGCCCAAGGTACTGATCCAAAAAGCTCCGCATCGAGCCATAGGTTTCAATCAAGCAGAGATCCTGGCTTTCGGGCTTGTCGGCTGTAACCAGCCCGTAGCGGGCAGCCAACTGACGGGTTTGGGCCTTGGTGTACTCGCCCAAGGGGAAGAGGCTATGGGCTAGGTGCTCTTGGCTGAGGTCGTAGAGAAAATAGGACTGATCCTTCTGCCGATCTACCGCCCGCAGGAGTTGGTAACGTCCTAGCTCGGCGTTAAAGCGCACCCGTGCGTAGTGGCCGGTGGCCATCTGGGAGATGCCCAGCTTTTCGCGGGCATAGGCCAGCAACGGGCCGAATTTCACCAGCTTGTTGCATTGGGAGCAGGGCAGGGGAGTAATGCCCTCCGCGTAGCCGGCTACCAGGTAATCGACAATGTTGGCCTGGAACAGCTCGCGGCTATCCACCACATGGTGAGGGATCCCCAGCTGCTCACAAACAGCTGCCGCATCCACCAAGCCTTCGGTACAGCACTGCCCCTTCCCCCTCATGAGCCAGAGGGTGACCCCCTCCACGGCGTAGCCCTGTTCCTGCAAAAGGGCCGCCACCGTAGAGCTATCCACACCCCCAGAAAGGGCCGCCACAATGCGGGGCCGCGACGGGGATGCAACAGGTGAAACCGATGAGTGGGGGCTGATAACCATTGAGACAAGGGATCCTAGGAAAAGAAAGGCTCAGCCGGAAACAGAGGAGGCCTCTCTCTGGGGATTGGGGAACCCGGAACAAGCTGAGCCGGGATCTTTACTTTAGCCTTCCTCAGAATTGGCTGGCCCGGATCCCTTCTCAGGGGTGGTTTCTGAGATGCCCCTTTGCCGCAAGCGCCGCAGCGAATCCAGAGCCGCCGCCGCAACGCTATCGTGGGGATCCCTGGCCAGGTAGTTGAGAGCAGAAACGCTCTTGGGGGAAGGCAAATTGCCCAGCGCTTGGGCCAGCCGCTGCCGCACCAGCCAGTCTTCCGATTGGGCAAACCGCAGGATGTGATCCAGGGCCCGCGGATCCCCCAGTTCTCCCAAAGCTGCGATGGCCGCCTGTTGTAGCAGCTCTTCTGGCCCCTCCAACGCCCGCAGCAGCACGTCGTAAGCCCGCGGATCCTTCAAGTTCCCCAAGGCCACCGCGGCACTGAAGCGCACCAGCCACTCCACATCTTCGTAAAAGGCGCGCACCAGGGCCTCAAAAGCCCGCGGATCTTCCAAATAGCCCAGGGCACCTGCCGCGTCGGCGCGAATGCCATAATCCGGGTCTTGGGTGAGGATTTCCAGCAATTTGGGCAGACAGGCGTCCGTTTGCTTGATCCCCAGGGCAAAGACGGCAAAAGAGCGCACCTGCAGGTTCTCATCGTCGATGACCTGCAAAATCAGCGGCACCGCCTGCTCTGCCGGCACATCCCGCAACTGGGCCAAGGCCACCATCCGGTCCGCAGAACGCGGGCTGCGCAAGCGTTGAGCGATCTCCTGTAAACGGGCGGGGTTGGCGGGATCCAAAGCAGAGACAGTCATGGCGTTAACAAATATTTACAATCTTTCTTCAGTATGGCAAACGAGGCTGCGCTTGGACAGAGGCCGTCTTTGTCTGGCCCGGTCGGGATCTCTGGGGACATGGTGCCACTGTTTCGATCGACAAATCCTAGCACTGTTGTCGAGAAAAGCAGGTTGACTTGGCCCCATCACGAAGATTTTGGATATTTTGGTGGAGAGGATACGAGGCT
>NZ_JANSIG010000151.1:0-1762 GCF_047461975.1 Synechococcus sp. R55.3
TGGAGTAGGAACCGTCTTTGCGCTTGACCAGAGTGGCCGATTTGGGATTGGAGCCTGCCAACTGTTCTCTCTGGTAACGGCCAATCGCCAGCTCAAAGCGCTCTCGACCCTCCACCGTGGTGAGCGACACCGTCCAGTCTTTCTCGCGGAACGAGAAGATACGGGCATCGTAGGTCGCAAAGCCCCCCTTGAACGCCTTGACGGGGCGGTTTTTCTGTCGGGCAACTTTACGGGCACCGGCCATCCGTCTGCAGACCTGTACGGCCAAGTTACTGGACAAGCCGAACCGGGCACGGATTTGGTGGTAGCACAGAGATTGAAGTTTAACGGCGTTGACGACTTTCTCCGGTGTGTTTTGGTTGACCCAGTTCAAGGCGTGGCCGAAAGCCTCCAAGGTCGCATCCAACTTTGCGGCTTGCGACTGAGACACCTTGAGCTTGCAGGAAATGGTCAGGACTTGGGTCATGGTTATATCATCGTAACTCCGCATTCCTCCCGACCCTCGCCCTGTGGACAGAGGGCGGGGCTCCTGCGCTAGTAAGCTGAAAGGGGAGCGCCGGGGAGTTGATTTAAGGGTTAGCATCGCACAAGGCCCCCGAGTGCTCTGGACTTAAGGCCTACGGCCCGCTGTTGCAATTGGTTGCTTCCTTTTTGTTAGCCATGAAAATTGCCGCCAACATCACCCAGCTCATCGGTCGCACCCCGCTGGTGCGGTTGAATCGGATCCCTCAGTCGGAAGGGTGTCTGGCCGAGATTGTGGTGAAGTTGGAGAGCTTTAACCCCGCCGCCTCGGTGAAAGATCGCATTGCCGTCAGCATGATCGAGGCTGCCGAACAAGCTGGCTTGATCACCCCCGGCAAGACCATCTTGGTGGAGCCCACCTCTGGCAATACCGGCATTGGCTTGGCCATGGCCGCTGCTGCCAAGGGTTACCGGCTCATCATCGTCATGCCTGAGAGCATGAGCCTTGAGCGGCGACTGCTGTTGAAAGCCTACGGGGCAGAGGTTTATCTGGCCAGCAGTGCTGGAGGCATGGGGGAAGCCATCTGGAAGGCCGAAGAGATCGTCCGCCGCACTCCCAACGCTTATATGTTGGGCCAGTTCACCAATCCCGCCAACCCCCAGATTCATGCCAGAACCACCGGCCCGGAAATTTGGGAAGATACCGATGGTCAGGTGGACATCCTGGTGGCAGGGGTAGGCACCGGCGGCACCATCACGGGGGCGGGCGAGTTTTTGAAGGGGAAAAACCCGGCCATTCGACTGGTGGCCGTTGAACCCAAGGCCAGTGCTGTCTTGAGTGGTGGCCGGCCCGGCTTTCATCGCATTGAAGGGATCGGAGCGGGATTCGTGCCTGATGTGCTGCGGCGCGACCTGCTGGATGAGGTGATTGCGGTGGAAGATGAAGAGAGCATGGTCTACAGCCGTCGCCTGGCCAAGGAAGAAGGGATCCTCTCCGGCATTTCCACCGGGGCTGCCTTGGCGGGAGCCATCCAGGTGGGGCGGCGACCGGAAAACGCTGGCAAGCGGATTGTAATGATCCAGCCTAGTTTTGGGGAACGCTACCTGAGCACACCTCTTTTTCGCGACTTGGAGCGGGATTCCGATTCGAGATGACGATGATGCTGAGACTGCTGCCCTACAGGTCGCCCTGGCCCAGAGGGCGAGCTAGCATGGGTGAGAGTGACGTGGCGGAACGGCAGACGCGCTAGACTTAGGATCTAGTGCCGCAAGGCGTAAGGGTTCAAGTCCCTTCGTCCGC
>NZ_JANSIG010000152.1:0-1435 GCF_047461975.1 Synechococcus sp. R55.3
GGTAGTAATCCGTACTGAACATATTATACATTATTTTCAGTATAGTTGAGCTTATTATTGACTAGAGTCATGCTCCACGGGCCGAAATTGTAAAGTTTTGTGCGCGATCTGTCGGGGCGAGCCATCACCAGCCTGACTCTGCCGGCACAAGATTTTAAGGGAAACTTTAGATCTTTTGCCCCGATTGGACCAAAAACGTGACACAATGGCCGTAGCAAGCTCAATTTCCCCGCTTGCGCTTGGCCGCGAGGACAATGTTAATATCTGTGTCGAGGAATCTCCGTACTCCCTCGCGAACGCACCTTGAAAACCTCATGAATTCAGGCTTTTCCGAGGGTAGGGTTGATCCCTACCTTTTCCCCGCAAGGGGACGGAAACGTCATACGGACCCATTTTTGCTGGGTAAAGTTCCAATAAGTTGATCCCTACCTTTTCCCCGCAAGGGGACGGAAACGTTACTACCATGTACTGGTCGTTACTCCACCACAAAATCGTCATGTTGATCCCTACCTTTTCCCCGCAAGGGGACGGAAACGTCCAATAGGACCCAGGCATTTTCTCCTTCACTAAACGGGTGGTTGATCCCTACCTTTTCCCCGCAAGGGGACGGAAACGGCACTCGCCAGTTATCATCGTTGTGCCAATCGTAGCGTTGATCCCTACCTTTTCCCCGCAAGGGGACGGAAACACGTAGTAATGGGGGTGGAATGCATAACCCTCTAGCTTCCTACGTTGATCCCTACCTTTTCCCCGCAAGGGGACGGAAACTGCGCATCCTTCCTGGCCGTGTCACGTATTTCCGTGTTGATCCCTACCTTTTCCCCGCAAGGGGACGGAAACGTCGCCATCTACGACGAGTTTCCCGTTTTTGACGATACCAACGTTGATCCCTACCTTTTCCCCGCAAGGGGACGGAAACACGCGGTCACCATCGTAGTCACCTCCCATCTGACTTACGGTTGATCCCTACCTTTTCCCCGCAAGGGGACGGAAACGTTGGGTCCCCGTCGAAGTCGCCACCCATAGTCTCCCAGTCGGGTTGATCCCTACCTTTTCCCCGCAAGGGGACGGAAACTCGCCTTCCAGATCCGTTCCTTCACTGCAGAGTCGAGGGCGTTGATCCCTACCTTTTCCCCGCAAGGGGACGGAAACAGGTAGTCCGACAGCCGGACGACCGACCTGTGCCAGTGTTGATCCCTACCTTTTCCCCGCAAGGGGACGGAAACGCCGGGGAAGATATACGAGTAGCCCATTAGTGCTACTGTTGATCCCTACCTTTTCCCCGCAAGGGGACGGAAACTAGAGAGAAGCGAGTAATGAGCAAAGAGAAGTGAGGTTGATCTCTACCTTCTCCCTGCAAGAGCATGCCTCTAACCCCCAAAACCCTGAACTTTGCTGAATTTACTGAGCTTTAGGCGGTTTGGCAAAAGTCATT
>NZ_JANSIG010000153.1:0-1415 GCF_047461975.1 Synechococcus sp. R55.3
TGGTAGTAATCCGTACTGAACATATTATACATTATTTTCAGTATAGTTGAGCTTATTATTGACTAGAGTCATGCTCTTCTCTGAACACGGAGCAAGCCCAGTTCCTGGCCCCCGGCCAATGGGAGCGACTTGGATCGAGAATACCTGGCTGAGGAGATCGCATCTCAGAGAAGACAACGGCACCGGGAACCATCTGAATCGCTCACCTGTTGAAGATGATGAGTTTTTCCCAGATGGACAATGGGAGTGGATCCGCTGTCTGCAAACTGAGTTATCCTGCCGCCAAAATTGCCTCCAACAAGGGATCTGCCCCAAAGCGCACCACATCTGTACAGGGCCGTCCGGTCTCAGCCTCCACCCGGCGGATCTGCTCTAGGGCTGCTTCTTCCTCCCAGCCGAAGGTATTGAGGGCAATCCCCACCACGGGCGCGGGGGCAAAAGCCCCGGCAGCTGCCGCCACCTGTTCATACAGCTCAATCACCTTGGGTAAGGGCGGGATGGGCACGTAGTCTATCCCCTTGATGTGGGTCTGGCCGGCGCGGTGTACCAGGATAAGGTGGGTGGGCTGGGATCCACGCAACAGGGGCAAGGTGGCCGTAGAGGCGGGGTTGAGCAGGGATCCCTGACCTTCCAGGTGCAGAATGTCGTGGTCAGAGCCATAGCGCATGATCAGTTGCTCCACCGCCCCACTGGCATAGTCCACTCGCACCGCATCCAAAGGGATCCCCTCGCCGCCGATCAGGATCCCGGTTTGCCCGGTGGCCAAAAAGCGGGAGCGCAGGCCCCGCCTCAGGCTGGCCCGGTGCAGCTCTAGGCTGGTGGACATTTTGCCCACGCTCATGTCGGTGCCCACCGTCAACACCCGTTTACAGGGCAGGGTGCGGGCCAGGGCTTTCCCCACCGACAGGTTGGGGGGCTCGCGGCGAATATCCCAGATCCAGGCCCCCGGCTGCAACCACTGCCGAAACTGGGGATCCTCGGCCAAAGGCGTGTGCAACCCATTCACCAGAGACAGGCCAGCTCGCAGGGCCAGGCCCAACTCCTCCCGCCAGGCTGGCGGCAACTGCCCCCCTGAAGGGGCGATCCCAATCACCAGAACTTCAGGCCAGTGGGCCAGCGCCTCCTCCACCGAGGCCACGATGGGAATGTCTTTGGCAATTCCGGTCAGATGGGCCAGGGATCCCCCCGCCTGCTCCCGGTCGATCACCGCCACCACCGGGAAGGAGCCGTAGCGCAGCAGCCCCAGCCCCGTTTTCCCATGCTCCCCCAGCAATCCCCCGTGGAGCAGGATGGCCACGCGACTTTCGCTGGACAGGGATCCTGGCTTTCCCATCATTCCTGATACATTCACGCTGAACTCTCCTGAACATGGTTCAGGAAAGAAGCGATCGCATCCTGCCTATCTCTGAGCAGGA
>NZ_JANSIG010000154.1:0-1298 GCF_047461975.1 Synechococcus sp. R55.3
ATCGGCATTGGGTCAGCCGTTTTTAGGTAAGGAGGCATCTCCACCACTTGAACCGTTGCCCCCACCGGCAGTAAACCTTGGGCTTCAGACATAATGGGAGTCCATCCTGCAGCCGTTTCTAGCTTAGGTGACATACTCCTGCACTCATGCTGATGCAAAGCGCTCCGCGCCGCTAAAGCGAAAGAGTGCGAGCTTCAAGGACTCCGTCCCGCTGACGCGAACAGTGACTCCTGTTAAGGACATTTCCTGAGCTTTAAGAACGGGATGCCCCACCGCTCTCTGCTTATCATAGCGCAGGAATCTCCGCCTCTCATCCCGACTCCCATGCTGATACATAGAGGGCGGGACTTCTCGGCGGTCTAGCTAACCCGAGCAGGATGGCAGCCCCAGGGCGGATCCCAGAGGAGCCGAACAGATTGGATCCCTGAGCAGTTATTGTAAGATTTTTATCTAAATACCAGAATTAGTCAGATAAAAAAGTAACATCTTGCCAAGGCAAGTTGGTTTCTCCAAACAAAGAAGAAGCAGCCAGCCTTTCAGGGTACTGCCAACTGATCGCCAATTTGCTATCATACCATGACCTCTCGCTACCCATTTTTTGTGTCCTTGGATACAGAAACCTCATTTGCTGAGGCAATTTAGGGGTTTTCTTGCCGTGGAGCTGTGGGCACAGGGCTTGGTAAGCTCACCTGTGGCCTATTTGCCAGCCGGATCTTTGCCGAAACTCTGTAGGAGTGTTAAGAATAGTTACGTTAGTTTACTATCTTCTCAGTTTCATATTTGTCCTTCTTCAGCGCTGCGAAACGACCATGCTAGATCCCATTCCCCCCCCAGCCCTTGAGGAATATCTCTTGCAAACGGGCATCATCGACCGTTCTCAACTGAGCCTGGCCAAGAAGCTGCAACATCGCCAGCAAGGGCCGTTGCTGATGATTCTTTTGGAGTTGAGTTTCATCGATCTGGAGCAGCTCAGCCGCCTTTTGGATTTGGGCCGCACCTACCCTTTTGACCATGCTGCAAACGCTGGATAGTCTTCAGCCCGACTGGCAACAAGCTCTGGCTCGGTGGTCTACTGCGGAGCAGGGATCCCTACTGCTGAAAAGCTGTGGGGGAAAGGATCCGGCGGAGCTGCGCAGTGTTTTGCAACAGGTCTGTGCTCCTGTCCAGCCTGTTACGTTGCTAACAGAAGACTTGGAGGTGGTGGCCGGCCCACTGACGCTGCAAAGCTGGGATCCTCAAGCGACGGGCCATTTTGCCCACCTTTATCTGGAGCGTTCCGCCTCTAGCTCACACATGAG
>NZ_JANSIG010000155.1:0-1253 GCF_047461975.1 Synechococcus sp. R55.3
GAGGCAGCCCGCCGCGCCGGGGCCAAAGGCTACCTTTCCAAAGAGACCGACCCGGCGGAATTGGCCCGCGTCATCCGGCAAATTTTGGCCGCTCCCGAGCAAGACTGGCTGCCCGCCCGACAGGAGCTGCCCAAGCTCACCCCCCGCGAGCTGTGTGTGCTGCAACTGATGAGCGAGGGCCTGGCCAACAAACAGATCGCCCGCCGCTTGGGCCTCAGCATCGAAACCGTCAAAGAATATGCCAGCACCGCCTACCGCAAGCTGGATGCTAGCGACCGTGTCACCGCCCTGCTCAAGGCGCAGCAACTGGGGATCTTGTGAATTGGAGAAAGGGCTTGGGGATTCCCCCCAGAGGTGGGGATTTGCGGTGGCCATGATCACCGGCATACTGTTGCTAGCTTGGCATCTTGACAAGAGTTCCTTTGGCTTGGGTGCCACTCCCTTTACCCCCGTCATTGAGATACGGCTATGTCTGCTCCTTCCACGCTGCTGCTCAAGCTCACCCTGCGCTTACTCGGTTCTTTGAAAGCACGGGTAGATCAGCGCAAGATTCGAGAGCGGGGCTTTGTCCTGCCGGTTGCCATTTTGATCGTGCTGGTCTTGAGCTTGGTGACGGTGGGGCTGCTGACCCGCTCCACTCAGCGCAGCATCCAAACCCAGGTGGAACGAGCGGGGCAAACCATTAGCCGACAACTGAATACGGCCATTGACCGGGCTAGAGCTAAGATCGAGTACCTGATTCGGGATCGCCGCCTGCCCAACAGCGCCCCGACGGATGCGCAATTTGCCGCAGCCCTCATCAACGATGGGGCAGGGGGTCTGCTTCCTCGGGATCCCGATGAGCCCTACATCCTCCCCGACGAAACTCAGTTCGTGATCGCCACCAACATTCAGGTGGAGGATCCGCAAAATCCGGGACAAAACTTGAACGTCCGGGTTCAGGCGCCCGCTTGGTGGTTCTTGGCGGATACCGACAACAATGGCATCAATGACTCCGTAACGGTTTATACTATTCTGAACACCCGTCGGGCTGCCGGCAGCGACTTTGAGGCTAACCTGACGGATACCGAGCGGGCGCGGCGGCTGCTGATCCGCAGTGGGCCACTGCAGGGTTCGGCCTTGGCGGGGTGTACCGATTCTCCGGCTGAACAGACGGTCAACCCCAACGTGGGGGATTGGTTCCAGGTTGGCTCTGCGTTGTACAAGCCCTTTCAAGTCTATGCCGTCACCTTGCCTATTGCGGGTGCCGACTC
>NZ_JANSIG010000156.1:0-1247 GCF_047461975.1 Synechococcus sp. R55.3
GGTTGATCCATCTCAAACGCTCGGCTGCCCGCCGCAAAGACATGGGGGAAAAAGTTGCTGTTGGCAGGATCCCAGCCTTGGAGCAGCAGATCTTGCCGCTGGAACCGGAGTTGCCTTCTCCATCTCCCTTGCCGGAGCCCCCCGCAGAGCCGAACGCAAACGAGGAAGGCGAGGATAACACTGCTGGGACGGAGTCTCTGCCAGAACTGCCCCCAGAAGAACTGCCGTTGGCGGCTGGGCTTCGGGAAGATCTGGAGGATGTGGAGGAAGAGACCGAAGAAGACCGTGACCTTGAAGACGAGGACGAAGATGAGGACGACCCTGACTATCCCTTAGAAGATGAAGATGGGCCAGAAGAGGATCCCCTCACCGATCCCGGCTATCGAATTCAGGTGTTGCCCCTGGAAGAGCTCACCCTGCCGGAAACCTGCTACGTCGTTGTTGACCGCTACCAAGAACTGACCACCCGCCCCCTTAAGGAATTCTTTGGCTCCGGATCCCTGCCCATCGAAGGGATCGACAACGCCAATACGCTGCCCATTTTCGACAACCACAAGGTGGCCCGTCGCTTTTCCGAAATGAGCCGTCGGGGCAGCAACACCTACCCGCCCTACCGGGTGATCCAGTTTCCCGGCTACATCCTGGAGATTGTGCGCACCCAACTGCAAAAGAAAGGCATCACCCATCTGCTCGTAGATGGGCAAATCTACAGTCTTTGACAGGATCCTCAAGCTCAGAAGTGGGGGACTCCTGTTACTGGCGCAGGTTGGCAACACTACGTGAACGCCAGCCGCACTTCCTGTTTTAGCCTACCTCGCCACAGCAGCAGTACCCGTCTCTTCGGACATTTGGACTGCCCCCGCCCCCACGGGCTTATGGATCGCTCCTCAGCTCCCCACTCACACTGATGGAACCAAAGGCTCATGCCGTGACATACTCCCGCACTCATGCTGATGCAAAGCGCTCCGCGCCGCTAAAGCGAGAGAGGGCGGGGCTTCTCGGCGGCCTAGCTAAGCCTTGTAGCAGGCAGAAATACGCAAAGTTTGTGATCATTCCACAGCCGCCGCCGCGTATTCCAGCTCCTCTTCCACCACTTCCGGTGGGGCCTCTGCCGCTTGTCCTTGCTTAGCGGCCAACAGTTGCTCGCGGTACTTGGCTGCCATCTCCTCGGCCTTCTCGTAAACCAGCTTGGGATCCCGAATCATGTCGCCGGGATTGGGCTCCAGTTGCTTGGTGGACAGCGAGAT
>NZ_JANSIG010000157.1:0-1229 GCF_047461975.1 Synechococcus sp. R55.3
TTGGCGTGTTCCCCCACCTCAAACTCCGCCGGGCAGACCAAGTTGCCGACATTTTCCACCAGCAGCAAATCCAGTTGCTGCGGATCCAGTAGCGCTTCCAATTGCCGCAAGCCCCCGGCCACCATGGCCGCATCCAAATGACAGGCCCGCCCTGTGTTGATGGCGATCACCGGGATCCCGTAGCGACGCAGCCGCTCCGCGTCCAGTTGGGTCGTCATGTCCCCCTCGATCACCGCCAGGCGCAGCGAGTCAGCCAGAGCGGCCACGGTTTTCTCCAGCAAAGAGGTCTTACCCGCCCCCGGCGCGCTCATGAGGTTCAGACAGGTCACCCCCCAGGCATCAAAGTGCTCCCGGTTGTGGTCGGCCTGGTGTTGATTGGCGTGGAGCAGGTTAATCCCCAGATCCAAGACTTGGTGCATAGCACAACCCGCGTTGCAGTTGAGGAGAAACAGCTCTAGCTGCGGAAAGGGCTGGATTCGGCCACCGTAGGGGTGGGAGAAGGGCCGGCGGAGAGTTTGCGCACCTCTGAGCAGAAAGAGGCCATGCTGAAGCCGCCGAACCGCTTGACAGTGCTGGCCCGCAGGCGCAAGTTGGGGCTGGCAAACCAAATGCGCTCTTCCGATTCGGTCATCTCATACTGGGTGTAGAGGGTGAGGGCACCATCGGATCCCATGACATAGGTACCGGCCACCGGCACTTTCTCGGCGTAGCCCTGATCCCGCAGCAACTGCCCGCGCATGGGATCGGTCTCATCGGGGATAGGTACCAGCACCACATCTCCCTTGTACTCTTCGTTATCCCACTCCTGCTCGCCATCCCACTGCACCCGCGCTGCTCCCACAGCTCGTCGGGGATCCACCTTGAACAACTCGCAAACCCGTATGACTGCCGGATCGGTTGCCGAAAGCGTTGCAATTTGGACTCTCGACCTCCCCCCCTCAGAGCGGCGAAAAGCCAAATGATGGCTGGTGCGCTGGCACATCCACTCCCCGGCACTGAGGGCAAAAAACTCCATTACGGTCATCATGGCCGACGCGGATCCTCATCGATGGAACAGGGTTCGCCGATCTTAGCTTGCACGGCAACCCTCAATCTTGCCGATCTTGCCGACTTTGGTGCTCGCGCCAAAACTGTTCTGCAAAAGCCACCGTTGGGTGGAGAGGGGCACGGGGTTTGCTGCGCAGGGGCATGTTGGCTTCTTCAGGGGTGCGGTTGCCCTTGCGTTGATT
>NZ_JANSIG010000158.1:0-1226 GCF_047461975.1 Synechococcus sp. R55.3
AAGCCACTGGCTACATAGGCGGCTTTGATGGAAGTTCCCGGCAGATAGGCCACCGCCGACACGCGCAAGATTTCGTAAGGGATGCGAATCAAGCTGTAGCCGACCACATACGTCCAAACCCAAGTGCCATCTTTAAGCTTGGGGAATCGCCAGAACATCCCCATCAACAGAGCAAACAGGGCCAGATTGAGGATGCTCTCGTAGAAAAAGATCGGGTGGAAAAACTCAAACTGGCTGTATTCCGGCTCGCGAGCTTGGGGAGGAATGTACACCCGCAGCGGCCAAGGGCTGTCCGGGGGAATAGGGGCACCATAGGCCTCGGAATTGAAAAAGTTGCCCCAGCGCCCAATGGCTTGGCCCAAAATTAACCCAGGGGTGAGAACATCGGCATACTTCCAGCCGTGGATCCCGGTGGCGCGGCAATAGAAGTAGAGAGCCAGAGCACCGGCCAGCACCCCGCCATGGATGATGAGGCCCCCCTGCCAAATGGCGAAGGCCGAGAGGGGGTTGTCTCTGAACTCTGACCAATGGGTGATGACGTAGTAGAGTCTGGCCCCCAGAAACCCAGACACCACCAGCCACAGGGCCAGTAGCTCCACCCGTTCGCCGGCTTTGCCGGGTTCTTTCTCCAAATGACGGGATTCGGCCAGTGCTTTGGTCAAGATCAAGCCGACCAACACGGCCACTGCCATCAATAGGCCATACCAGCGCAGGCCCAGCCCTCCCACCAGCGGGGTGCCAGGGGGAAAACGGAAGACAAATTCTCCAGGTGAGCTGAAGGTGAGACCCAACAGCCCTGCACTCCATAGGTTCATCAACAACACGCTCTGCACCCCAAAATCCCTCAATTCAACTAACCTCACAGGCAAGATTCCACTGGGGGGTTTTGGATCCCCATACCCCTACTCCCGCAGCACGTAGCCCACCCCACGCACGGTCTGGATGAGGCGCTTTTCCCCTTGGCCTTCGATCTTGAGGCGCAAATAGCGAATGTAGACCTCGATGATGTTGGAGTCGCCCATGTAGTCCAGCCCCCACACATGCTCCAAAATCTGCTGGCGGGTGAGCACCTGTCGAGGGTGTTCCATCAAGTAGCGCAGCAGGTCGTATTCTTTGGCTGTTAACTCCACTTGCCGCTCTCCCCGAGTGACCTCCCGCGTTACGGGATCCAGAATCAGATCCATGAACACCAACTGGCCATCGCGGGATCGCCTTGGCTGCCGCAA
>NZ_JANSIG010000159.1:0-1190 GCF_047461975.1 Synechococcus sp. R55.3
TGATCCCAGAGCAAATCGCCATCGGTCGGGCTTGGAACGCTTTTGACGAGCAAGGCAATCTCAAAGACGAGAAGCTACAACAGCGCTTTCAACACTTTGTCCAGAGCTTGGTGACCCATACTCACAAGCTGCGCGGGATCCCAGTTGTGAAGCCTTCCCACAATTAACCCCAAATTAATTACTTAATCACTTACCAAAAAACTGGGTCTAAAGCCCCGCGCTTTAGGGCGGCTGTGTGCTATGCTGCCCACAGCGGCAGGGTAATCAACCGCTCTATTCGCGTAAGCGGGCCGTAGGCCTTAAGCCCAACAGTCTCACGACTGGATGCAACCTCAATAGGTTTTTTAGTTGTTGTTCGCAACGGTACCTAAGGGCATAAGGATTCTGTCCCGCTGGCGCGAGAGGAAACCGCCCTGCGCTTGCATCAGTGGCGCGTAGCGCTTGGGGGAACGCCTGGGGAGATGAGCACCGCTGTTGTGGAGGGGCAACCCAACACGGCAAGTTGTCGCAGAACCAGGAACCGGAATCCCCTGCCTTTAGGCGGGGGAGCATGTCAAAGACTTCGGCTGCCCCTATTGCTACCCAGCCTTTCATCTGGGGGCTATAGTTGTTTCAAACAGCAACAAGTCCGGGCTCGCTTCTCCTCGCTTTTTTGTGTCAGTGTTGCCCAGTAACAAGGAAGCAGGGAGACGAGAAGGCTCATAACAGAGACGAGCTGAAGTCTGGCTGATACGGCATTGGCTTGCAGAGGAACCTGCGGAATAGATCCACACAGGTATGGTTCAGTCTGTTCCCCCTTATTCTTCGGATAGAGCTGGGTCAATATCTCCCCTGGTGGCCCTGCAAGCGACATTGCAACAGATGCGAGAGCAAACGGATGCCAATGGGCTGATTCAGCTCACCCTCGACTATGTCGGGGCGGTGTTTGGGGCGCCGCTGGTCTGGCTGGCCTTTTACGATTATCAAAATCATCAGTTGGTGGGCCAGGGGGGAGTGACCCTTCTTGAGGATCAAACCCTACTGCGAGCGGTGCATCCTCTACAGCCGGGGGAGATCCTGGAGCAGGTGGTGATCGAGCAGCGACCGATCAGCCTGCCTGACCTCTCTCAGGAGCCGCGCATGGGCATTTGGCAGCGGGAGGCCAGGCGACTGGGCGGGATCCAGGGCTGTTTCATTTATCCCTTCTCGGC
>NZ_JANSIG010000160.1:0-1121 GCF_047461975.1 Synechococcus sp. R55.3
AGCCCTCAAGGGATCCCGGC
Organism: Synechococcus sp. R55.3; assembly: GCF_047461975.1. Lineage (NCBI taxonomy): Bacteria > Bacillati > Cyanobacteriota > Cyanophyceae > Synechococcales > Synechococcaceae > Synechococcus > Synechococcus sp. R55.3. The sequence goes on from NZ_JANSIG010000160.1 coordinate 21, forward strand.
CACGCCGGTTTGGCGGGCAGCCTGGATTACCGCAGCGGCCACCTGAGGAACCACCCGCCCGTCGAAGACCGAGGGGATGATCCACTGGGGATCCAACTCTTCGGCAGGGATCAAGGCAGCAATGGCTTGAGCGGCAGCCAGGCACATCTCGGTGTTGATCTGCTTGGCGCGGCAGTCGAGGGCGCCGCGAAACACGCCCGGAAAGGCCAGCACGTTGTTGATTTGGTTGGGGTAGTCGCTGCGGCCCGTGGCCATCACTGCCACCCGATTGCCCACCAGCTCCGGCTGGATCTCGGGCACCGGGTTGGCCAGGGCAAAGACGATGGGATCCGGTGCCATTTTTTCTACCATCTCCACTGTCAGGGCATTGGCCACGCTCACCCCAATAAACACATCCGCTCCCACCAAGGCTTCCGCCAGGGATCCCTTCTCCTCGACGGCAATGGCCGCCTTCTCGGGGGTGAGATCGGAACGGGAGCGGCTGAGGATCCCTTGGCGGTCGCAGACCAGGATGTGGGCTGCCCCGGCCCGCCGCAGCAGTTGCGTCACGGCAATGCCGGCTGCCCCGGCCCCGTTGAGGACAATGCGCACCTCGTCTAGGCTCTTTTTCACCACTTTCAGGGCATTCAGCAGCGCCGCCAGCACCACAATGGCGGTGCCGTGCTGATCGTCGTGAAACACCGGCAGGTTGAGGCGGGCCTTGAGCTGAGACTCAATGGCAAAGCAGCGAGGGGCGCTGATGTCTTCCAGGTTAAAGCCGCCAAATCCCGGCGCCAGGCGCACCACCGTCTCTACAATTTCCCCCACCTCCTGAGTGGCCAGGCACAGAGGAAAGGCATCGATATCGGCAAAGCGCTTGAACAGCGCCGCTTTCCCCTCCATCACCGGCAAAGCTGCCTCCGGGCCGACATTCCCCAAGCCCAGCACCGCGCTACCATCGGTTACAATGCCCACACTGTTGCCCTTGATGGTGTACTCATAGACCGCGGCGGGGTTGGCAGCAATTTCCAGAGAAACCCGCCCTACCCCCGGCGTGTAGGCCATGGCCAGATCGGCGGCGCTCTCCAGGGGGCTTTTGGCCACCACTTGCAGTTTTCCCCC
>NZ_JANSIG010000161.1:0-1112 GCF_047461975.1 Synechococcus sp. R55.3
TTGTACACACATGAAAGCCGCCCTGTCGCGTCAGCGGGCCGTAGGCTTTAAGGGCGGGGCTTCAGACCCAGTTTTTTGGTGAGCGACAACCTGGTTAGGGTGGACTTGGTGGAGCTAACGCAACCCGGCTTACTGGCAGTAATGCTAAGAAATGTTAAGCTAAGAGCTTAGATCCCGAACCGAGGTAGGCCCCATGGAATCCCTTTACGCCGGCGGCAACTTTTCTGATCCCTTCGCCAATCCCCCCATTTACTCTGCCATTGCCCTGCTCAGCTTTTTTGCCGTTATCTTTGGCATCCTTTTCAAGGACAAGTTGGAATACCAGGTAGCCCTTTGGCAGCTCAACCGGGATAGCCAAGCCCAAATTCGCTATCGCACTCCTGGGGTGATCCTCACCTACAGTCTCTGCTGCTTGTTTACCTTTGGCTTTGTGGCTGCGTGTTTGAATGTGTTTGGCCTGCCTATGGCTCTGGCCGCCTGCGTCGGTGGGATCCTAGTGTTGGGCACGGCAGGCTTGGTGTGGTGGCAGTTGGGATCCCTGCTGGCTCTGTTGGCTACGGGCGGCTCCCAGGCCATAGATATTGACTCTTACGGGGCAGGAGCCGTTTTGGATCCTGAGGCAGCAGCACCTACTGAAGGGGAATAGGAGCTGGGCCACCCCAATTGACCGAGGATTTCGGCGCTGCCATGGCAAGCCTGCAAACGTTCATTCTGGAATGAACTTGAGCAAGGCTGACAAGACAAACGACACGATGAAGCAGAGTGCTCTGCTGCCATAATGGCTTCAAGCCCCGCTGCTCTCTTTCCCATGAACGAAACTGCCCAGCCCGATCTCAGAGATCTCATCCTCGCCCTGGATCGGAAGATCGACCTGCAATTTACAGAAATGCGGGGCGAGATCCGCCAGGTGGAAACAAGGCTGCAAGGGGAGATCAAGCGGCTGGAAGAGCGGGTTGACGGGGTGGCGGTCAAGCTGAACGAAAGGATTAACAGCGTCGAGGTCAAGCTCACCGAGAAAATCGATGGCGTTGAGGCCAAGCTGAACGAAAGGATTAACAGCGTCGAGGTCAAGCTCACCGAGAAAATCGATGGCGTTGAGGCCAAGCTGAACG
>NZ_JANSIG010000162.1:0-1103 GCF_047461975.1 Synechococcus sp. R55.3
CTAGGGGAGGTCTACCAGCTCTACGGCACCGTTTTGGGCGAGGGGTTCTCCGACTACTCCAATTTTCGCGCCCGCCTGCTAAAACTGGGCATTTTGCGGGATACCGGCCAGAAAAGCACCCAAGGCACAGGCAGACCGGCAACCCTCTACCGTTTTGATGCGGCTGCTTTCGAGAAAATCCGTCATAAGCCAATGGTATTTGTCTAAGGGATCCCAGCTCACCAATGCTAATCCGGCCAGTCCAGCCAGATCGTTAACGTTCTCCCCACGGCTAAAGCCGGGGGATTTTTTCCATCGCTCCACGCTCCTCGCGCTTCGTTGCAATGGGCTACACGAGGGCCTATATCCTCGTGGGGGACGCCATCTCCTCAACTACTGAGATGCCAAAACACCCCAGATACTTCCACTTCACCTTTAACGCTGCACCCTTCCATAAGCGGGTGGAGCGAGTCTCCCGTCCTGTCATGAGACGGTGACTTATCCCCAGGCATGAATGCCGGGGCCTGCGACGCCGAGTTTTCGGTCAGCAGCAGCCAGAGAGCTGTGCTAAGATTAGAAACCATGATGGGTATTGTTTCAGGAGTTCTCCAAGCATGTCTGCAGCAATAGATATCGCTGATGCTACCTTTGAGGCAGAGGTGCTGCGCAGCGATATTCCGGTTCTGGTTGATTTTTGGGCACCTTGGTGTGGCCCCTGTCGGGTGGTGGCTCCTGTGGTTCAGGAGATAGCTGAGCAGTATGTTGGCAAAGTTAAGGTTGTAAAAATCAACACCGACGAGAACCCTCAAACTGCCAGCCAGTACGGTATTCGCAGCATTCCCACCCTGATGTTGTTCAAGGGCGGCCAGAAAGTGGATGTGGTGGTTGGCGCCGTACCCAAGGCAACTCTAACCACGATTTTGGAAAAGCACTTCGACACACCTACCGAAGCCTGAGGGCTATGCCTTGGGTGTTTCAGAATGTAACTTTTGGGTTCTGGACTAGAACCCACCTGCCATTTTGTGCCGAGAACTGATTAAAGTAATTCCAGAGAACTTTAGGATCCCAGCTTGACCGATTCCGTTTCTTCCCTTCTGCGAGAGGTTTTTTCCAACGCTGAGACT
>NZ_JANSIG010000163.1:0-1101 GCF_047461975.1 Synechococcus sp. R55.3
GCGAAAGGACTCCGTCCCGCTGACGCGAAAGGACTCCGTCCCGCTGACGCGAAAGGACTCCGTCCCGCTGACGCGATCGGGGTTGGTCAGGAAAGGCTCCCCAAGTTACCCCCGCCACCCAAAGATTTCCCCTTTTGTCCGAAGCAAGAGAACGAATCCAGTCAAATTGACATTCTCTCCCGCCTAAAGGCGAGGGATTCTTTCCCGGTTTGTGAAACGACTTTCACTTGCCGGGCTACATTGGGCGTGAGGCCAATACCTCAACCCAATGGGGGATGCCATCACCCCAACTACTGGGACATCGAACTGCCCCAGATACTTCCGTCTCAAATTCACTGCACCCACACCGTCGCGGTGAAACCTAAAGCCACAGGCTCGGCAATGATACTCCCTACCACTGGGCTTGTGGAGCATGTTGCAGCGCGGGCACTTCTGCGAGGTGTACCGCTCCTCTTGCAACACCACCCGCATCCCCAACTGCTCTGCCTTGTAGGTGAGCATCCGCCGCACCTGTCCCGACAGCATTTGGTGGATTTTCTGGTTGGCTACCTTGTTGTACTGGGCCGACCGCCGGATATCCCGGATGTCCCCAATCACAACCGTCTGCACGCCTCTTGCTTGGAGCGTGGAGACCAACCTGGTCGTCTGCTTGTGGAGAATGTCCGCCATCTGCTTTGCCAGCCTAGCTAACTGACGCTGCTTAGAACGAACTAACCGCTTCCACCGCCGTGAGCCTCTCTTCTTGCGAGCCATTAGCCTGGAGAGCTTGCCCTTCAGCTTGTTCTGGTAACGCCTTTGGGAACGCAGCAACCGCCCGTTGGCTATGAAAGTTTCCTTCCCATCGTGGGCAACGGCCAGATGCACTTCTCCCAAATCCACCCCTGCCACTTCCCCGGCCTTTGGTGTTTCCTCTTCTTTCCTCTCCGCCTGCCGTTTGCTGAGGTCGTAGCAGGCCCGCAGCTCGTACTGCTTGCCGTCCCAGCCGATTTCTACTTGGACTGGAGTCTCCCACGCCCAAGAAATGACCACAGGCGGGTTGGTCTTGCCGTTGGAAAGAACTAACTTCCCACCCCGAACCCTAATGGCAGAGGACTTCCAGAT
>NZ_JANSIG010000164.1:0-1009 GCF_047461975.1 Synechococcus sp. R55.3
CGACGACGGCGATACTCCAGGGATCCCAGCAGCCGCGGCACCCGCACTTGGGGATGGTGCTCCAGCAGGTAGCGGCCAATCTCCAGCTCGGGATTCACCCCTTCGGCCACCTTGCGGTAGACCTTGAGGATGTACCGGTTGCCGTAGACCACAGAGGTATTGCTCTGCTCGGCCTTGAGGATACGGGGTTCCAGGCTGGGGTCATACTCAAAAGCGCCAGAGGTGGTGGCCCAGAGCTCCCCGGAGCTGTGGCGCAGGCGCCCCTGCTGGGCGATGATCTGCAAGGCTAGGGACAAAAAGGTTTTATCCGCCAAAGCGTCGAAAAGAACCCCCGGCGGATCCCCGGCCACTTGCACAGGGGCAATGACCGCTTGCGGCATCTCCCTGCGCAGGTGCAGAGCCATCTCCTGAGTGGCGTAGCCTACCGGAAGGGAGTAGACTTCCGCTTCCCCCTGAGTGAACTCAGTTTGCAGAAGAATGATCTGGCCCCGAAAGGGGGGATCTGCCTCCCGGTTGCAGGGAATGGCATCCAAGATCTGGGCCGACTGGATCTGGCGGGCTTTGGAGCCGAACCAGCGACAACGGTAGAGATAGTCCCCCAAAAGCGCCTCCACCTGCTTTTGGCTTTCCCCTTGAAAGAGGCTTTCCCAAGTGCCGCTTGAGGGGATCAGGGTGGGCAGACGATCCAGCTCTTCCGGCTTGCTGTGGCTGGGGTGGATCCGCTCCGTTTGGGGCTCAAGGGAGAACCAATAGAAAGAATGGGGGCCTAGAGTCAAAAAATAGGGCAGTTGTCCGATGGGGGGAAACTCGGTGCGCCCGAAGATCTCCACCGGAATTAGTCCTTCCCACTCCGCCAAGTCCAGCTCCACGCACTGCACATAGCGGGAGAGGTTGGCCACCACCAAGATGCGCTCATCGCCAAAGGCCCGCATAAAGGCAAGCACCTTGCGATTTTCCGGGTGGAGCAGCTCAAAGGAGCCGCGGCCAAAAGCTTGGAATCGCTTGCGCA
>NZ_JANSIG010000165.1:0-1001 GCF_047461975.1 Synechococcus sp. R55.3
TGCCATATGCGTTATCCTACCCCCACCTGTCCTAGTTCTGAGTGCTCCACAAATCCAGTGGCGCTATCCATCCCCACTCTATAGAGGGTGGGGAATTCCGGGCGTTTTGTTAAACTTGAGCTTGCTTGAACTTGTCGGGCAAGTTATGGAAATTCGCCCTGCCACCGCCTTGGACGTGCCTGTTCTATTTAATCTCATTTGCGCTTTGGCTGAATATGAGAAGCTGAGCCACTTGGTAACGGGATCCGCCGATCTGTTGCACCACTACTTGTTCGGCCCAGAAGCCTTTGCCTCGGCATTGCTGGCAGAAGTGGAGGGGCGAGCGGTGGGCTTTGCTCTCTATTTCCGCAATTTTTCCACCTTCCTGACCCGACCGGGGATTTACCTTGAGGATCTGTTCGTGTTGCCGGAGTTTCGAGGCAGAGGCATTGGCAAAGCGCTCTTGGCACGGGTGGCTCAGGAGGCGGTGGCCAAAGGATATGGGCGGCTGGAGTGGATGGTTTTGGATTGGAACCAGCCGGCGATTGAGTTCTATCGACGCATGGGTGCCAAGCAACATCCCGAATGGATTCTCAACCGCGTGGTGGGTGCTGATTTGGAAGCTTTGGCTCGGCTGGCTGAGGATCCCCATCGAGCTTGAGTGTGCCTTCTGTGGGGTAGTCGGCGCGGAAATTTTCTCAGAGCGGGAGAGGGAAGTGAAAACCCGCCGGCTGTCTCACCGCAATTGGGAATGGCCGACGACCAGCCGGAAATCTGGGGGCCGAGACCTCTTGTATACTTTTCTTGCGGCTGAGCTGAGCTCGAGGCCAAGCATGATCCCACCGCAAACCGCTATTCCCCAGGGAGCTGAGATCCTCTGCATTGGCACGGAATTGCTCTTGGGAGAGATCACCAATACCAACGCCCAGTACTTGGCAGCCGAGCTGGCGCAACTGGGGATCCCCCACTATTACCAAACGGTGGTGGGGGATAACGAGGCCCGCATTCACCACGCGCTGGAG